>DASQZE010000064.1:0-7532 GCA_035638875.1 Longimicrobium sp. | reverse complement strand
CGCCCAGCTGCCGCACGCCGGGCACGTCGGTCATGAAGGCGGGCATGATGATGACGTAGAAGAACGCCAGCACGGCCGTGAACAGCAGGCTCCACAGCGTGCGCAGCCCGCGCCCCAGCTCGTACACCTGGCGCCGCGCCAGGGGTGCAGCGGCGCCCAAAAACGTCATGGAAGGGACGGGGATCCGCCGCCGTACCGGGCCCGTGGCGGCGCCGGCGCCCGTCTGCGCCGCCCGCTTCCGCCGCATCCGCTCGAACTTCTTCGCGCTGGCAACGAGCGAGCGCTCGCGGAAGTCCACGTGCGAGGCCATGACCGCCAGCCCCGCGCCCAGGACGAGCACCACGCATCCGGCCCCCCACGCCAGCCCCTCGCCCCACGACCGCGCCGCGTACACTTCGGCGAACGGGCGCGCGGGCAGCGTGGCGATGCGCATCCACCCCGACGCGAACGCCTCCCCCACCGCGTCGCCGAACCCGATCGCCTGCATGCGGCGGTAGAAGGCGAACCCCGCGGCGGCGGCGAGCACGCCCAGCGCGGGCAGGATCGCCGCCCGCACACGTGCCGGCAGCCGGTCGCCGGCGGCCACCTTCAGCAGCCCGCCCCACTGCGTCAGGACGAAGACGAACATCATCCCCAGCAGGGCGGCGGCCAGGGAGGCCGGGGGATGCGGGGCGCTGCGCATGGCCATCAGCCCCAGCCACAGGCCGCTGAGCGCCTGCACCCAGCCGTTGCGCAGCATCCCGTACAGCAGCAGCTCGCGCTTCTGCAACGGCGCGGGAAACAGGAACTGCACCTCCGCCGGCCAGAAGAACGGCGCGTCCGCGGCCGCCACCGTGGGGACGAGCAGCAGCATCATCAGCGCGGAGAACCCCCGCACGAGGGTGTCGTGGTCCGGCGCGGGCGGGCGCTCCATCAGCAGGGCCAGCACCTGCGAGCCCACCAGCACGATGAAGAAGAGGGTCGCAAACACGATGGATGCGAATCCGCGGAACGTCCGCATCCGCCGCCCCATCCGGCGGAACACGCCGCGGTAGCTGCTGCGCAGCAGGAACGCGAGCCCCGGATTCACGCCGCCGCCCCCGGTCCCGCCACTCCCGGCTCCGGCGGCGGGACGTCCGCCTGCCCCTCGGTCACGTGGAAGAAGATGTCCTCCAGCGTGGCGCCGGCGCCCACCTCGTCCGCGTACCGGGCGCGCAGCTCCTCGCTGCTGCCATGAAAGAGCAGCTGCCCCTGGCGCAGCACCAGGAACGACGTGCACAGCCCCTCGATCTGACCCAGCAGGTGCGACGAGAGCATGATGGCCGCACCGGCCGCCGCGCGCCGCCGCAGGGCATCGTACAGGGTGCGGATGCCGCGCGGGTCCAGCCCCGTGAGCGGCTCGTCCAGCAGCAGCGCCCGGGGTTCGTGCAGCAGCGCGCTGGCCACGGCTACCTTTTGCCGCATCCCCCGCGACAGCTCGTCGGCCATGCTGTCACGGCGGTCCAGCAGCTCCAGCTCCGCCAGCAGCCGCTCCGCCACGGGCTGCCAGTCGCGCACGCCGTACACCCGCGCCGTAAAGTCCAGGTGCTCCCACACGGTGAGCGAGGCGAACAATTGCGGCTCGTCGGGGATCAGGGCCAGGGCGTGCCGGGCGGCCATGGCGTCGCGCTCCACGTCGTGCCCGTCCACGCGGATGGTGCCGCTGGTGGGCGGATGGATGCCGCAGATGGCGCGGATGGTGGTCGTCTTCCCCGCCCCGTTCGGGCCCACCAGCCCCAGGATCTCGCCGCCGCGGACGGTGAACGTCAGCCGGTCCACGGCGGTGCGGCCCTCGTAGCGCTTGGTGAGCTGCTGGACTTCGATCATGCGGATGGGCGGGGGGGACGGGATGGGTCGACGGAATGGGCGACGGGATGCGGATCAGCGCGCGGCGGGCTGGCCGCCGGGGTTCCACTGCGGGCGGGGGCCGTCCGCCAGCAGGCGCGTGGCCTGGATGGAGGCCTCGATCACCCGCGCCATGTGCGGGTAGTCGACGCGGTCCGCCTCGTCCCCCGGCTGGTGGTAGTCGCCGTGCAGGTTGAACGACGAGATCACGTGCGCCGGGATTCCCACCCGCGCAAAGGGCGTGTTGTCGCTGCGCTCAAAGAAGTTCTGCGCCGGGCGCGGATCGGGCACCAGGGGCACGCCGGCGTCGCCCAGCATCCGCCCCACGGTGGAGCGCTCGTACCCCGTGAGCCACGCGCGCCCCGGCCCGCCGGCGAGCGAGTCCGGCCGGCCGATCATCTCCACGAAGAAGCCGGCCGCCGTGCTGTCCAGGGGCACCACGGGGTGCTGCAGGTACCAGCGCGTCCCCAGCATCCCCACCTCCTCGCCCGTCGCCAGAAAGAAGACGACCGTCCGCTTCGGGGCCGGACCGCGGGCCAGGGCGCGGGCGATCTCCAGCACGGCCACGGTGCCCGACGCGTCGTCGTCCGCGCCGTTGTAGATGCTGTCCCCGCCCACCGCGCGGCCGATGCCCACGTGGTCGTAGTGCGCGCCCACGATGACGGCCTCGTGCCGCAGGGAGGGGTCGCTGCCGGGGATCATCCCCACGACGTTGAAGGCCTGCCGCCGCTGCTCCGCGGGCAGCTCCGCCAGCGCCTCCATGCTGGCCATCAGCCGAAGCCGCCCTTCCTGCACGGCCACGGGGACGATCTGGAACCAGCCCATGTCGCCCGCCGGCTGCACGCCCAGCGCCTCCAGCCGGCGCGACAGGTAGAGTGCGGCGCGCATCCCTCCGTCCGTGCCCGTGGCGCGCCCCTCCATGCTGTCCGCGGCCAGTGCGTACAGCTGCTCGCGCACGTCCGCCTCGCGCACGGACGTGCCCCCCGCGGACGCGGCGGCGGGCGGCGCCTGGACGGGTGCGGGCGCGGTGCCGGGCGTGCAGGCGGCCAGGGTGGCCAGCAGCGGGACGAGGGTGCGGACGATGGTGCGCATGGACCGGGAGATCGGGGGCGGTAGTGGACGGGCGGGGAGCCGGATGAATATGCCCGGACGGGCGTCCGGCGGCAACGCGAGGCTGATTTGAAACTCCCGCGGGCCGGGTCTCGTACCTCTCATCACGCCGCACAATGCGCGCGGCATCCATCCCAGGAACGACCCGGAGATTGACCATGCTTACGATTGCACTTGCCGTGGCTGCCGCGGCGTTCGGATACATCCAGACCCGCAAGTTCGTCCGCCGCCGCCTTGCCTACGTGGATGCGGCGCAGGGGGTCGGCGCGCCGGTGCTGTCGGGCTTCGCCGCCTTCGTGCTGGTGCTCTTCCTCACTCCGCTGCCGCTGATCGGCATGAGCACTGCGCTGCTCGTCGGCGCGGGCGTGGGCGTGGGCTTCAACGCGGGCACCAAGGACACGCACCGTCGTCGACTGGGCGCGTAACGGCAAGTGCGTGAGTGCGGAAGTGCGTGAGTGCGGAAGTGCGTGAGTGCGGAAGTGGATATCCGCCGCACTCGACGCCTGATCGCCTGACGTTGCGCCGAGAGCAGCAGAAGGGCAGAGGAACGGGCGACGCGCGTCGTCCTGTTGATCTGCCCCCTGCTGTTCCGCGTACCGACCCCGTTTCGTCCGGCCCGGCCTTCAGCAGAGGCACTGGCTGATGCGGGTGTCCGGCTTGCAGGGGCCATCGATGCAGCTTCCGCCCTCGGTGCAGAACGTCTGGATGGACGTTCCCAACCGGAGGTCCGGCCCGGTGGCGGTGGCGAACGAGTGGACTTCCAGCGCGTCGGGGTTCAGGCGGATCTTCTTCATGGGTCTGCCAGGGCACAGGTGGATGGCGACGGTGGAGGATGATCTCTAACACCGCCCGCCTGCAATCGCAACGTTTGCCGCCGCAATACGACACATTGTACCGGCGAGCATCACGCCGATGCAAAAGAAACGCGGAGCCGCGGAGATCTCTCTCCGCGGCTCCGCGTTTTTCGTGCGCATGCGCTGCGTTTGTACCGGATCCCGCTCAATGGCAGGTGCGCGGGTAAGTCTGTGCAAGGGGGCGGTTCACCTGCCACGGGCGAGTAGATTCCTCACTCGTTCCTCGTTCGGAATGACAGCTCGTCGCTTTCCGCTGAGGAGAGCCTCACCCGGACCCGGATTACTTTCGCACTTTCGCACTTTCGCACTTTCGCACTTTCGCACTTTCGCACTTTCGCACTAACGCACTTACCCGCCCTACTGCCGGCACGGTGCGTTCGGGTCCTGTCGCGGGCCGTCGACCACCAGACGGGCCGGGCGGTTGGCGACCTCCGCGGCGATGTCGTGCAGGAAGCTGCCCACGCGCGCCGAGTGCTCGTAGTCGATGTACTGCGGCTCGTCCGTCAGCATGTGGTAGTGCGGATGGTACCCCAGCGAAAAGTAGGTGATGGGGATGCCGTGCCGCGCGTACATGAAGTGGTCGCTGCGGCAGTAGCGGTTGCTCGGGTGCCCCCGCGCGTCCCACGAGTAGTCGATCTGCATGGGATTCGCGCGGCGCCCGTTCAGCGCGTCGATCAGGTCGCCCAGCTGCGTGCTGAGGCGCCGCGAGCCGATCATCTGGATGCTGTACGGCCCGCCCCCGCGCACTTCCGACGCGCGGCCGTGGCCCACCATGTCCATGTTCAGCACGGTGACGATGCTGTCGCGCGGCACCGTGGGATGGTCGCTGAACCACTGCGATCCCAGCAGCCCCGCCTCTTCGGCCGTGTGGGAGATGAAGAGGATGGAGCGCCGCGGCTTTTCACGGCTCGCGGCGAACGACTCCGCGATCTCCAGCAGCGCCACGGTGCCGGACCCGTCGTCATCCGCGCCGTTGTAGATGCTGTCCATCTTGTTGCCGTCCGCCGCCAGGCTGTCGCGCAGGGCGCGGATGCGGGCCGCCTCGGCCGGCGTGGGCGTGCGCGGCGGGTCGTTGGCGCCCTGCGGGCGGATGACCGTGTTGTAGGCGATCACGCTGTCGTGGTCGAACGCCCGTTCCGCGATGCCCTCGTGGTCGTTGTGCGCGCTGATCCCCACGTACTGCCCGTTCACGGACGGGTCCGAGCCGCGCAGGATGGCGACCACGTTGCGCGCGGGCGCGTCCACCGGCCGCGATCCGAAGCGAAAGCCGCCCGTCACCGTGCGGCCGGCCGTCCCCGGGCGCATGCCGGCGAGGGGCGCGCCCAGCAGCCGCTCCGCCGCCGCGCGGGTGATGCTCATCCCCGCCGGGCCCGCGGGCGCGGCCTGCGCGGGGTCCTGCAGCCCGGACGACTCGCTCTGCCCAAAGGTGCGGATGGCGGGCGGCGAGATCTCCGTCGCCGCCACGGCCACGCCGGCCGCGGCCGGAAAGCGGGTGCGCGGATACACGGTCCACCAGCGGCCGTTGGGCTGCCCGTTCTCGCCCATGGGCGGCAGCAGGACCACGAGCTTGCCCGCCGCCTGCGCGTCCTTGATCATCTCCCCGCCGATCGTTCCGCCGAAGACGACCGGCGTGTTCCGCGCGCGCAGCTCCGCGCCAAAGGCGAACGGGTTCCCCGGCGGCAGGGGCGACACGTCCGTCCACAGGGCCAGCGCCTGCCCGTCCACGGAAAGAGACGCGCCGGGCTGGATCCCCTTGATCACCAGGGGGATGGTCTGGAAGAAGGTGCCGTTCTCGCCCGCGGGCTCCAGCCCCATGCGGCGGAACTCGGCGGCGATGTAGTCCGTGGCCATCACGTTGCCGCGGTGCCCGGACTGCCGCCCCATCATGCTGTCGTCGGCGATGGTGTACAGCCGGCTCATCAGGTCCGCCGCCGTGATCTCCGGCGTCGTGGGGCGCGCCGTGTACGTCAGCGGCAGCGCGGCCACGGACGCGGCGGGCCGCACGGTGCTCGCGGTGGATGCGGACGACGGCGCCGTCTCCTGCATGGACGCCGCCGGGGCGCACGCCTGCGCCGCGGCCAGCGCCAGTACGGGCAGGCCGCGGACGAGGGTTCGGTACGAGCTCACAACCTGCTCCTGTTTCCTGGTTTGCTGCCGGCCAGCCGGGTGACCCGCCGAAGATACAGCAGGGCGCGGGCCCGGCAAGCCGCACTCACTGGGTGACGGGGTCGTTCACCTGCCCCACGAAGAGCAGGGCACCCGTCTGGTCGTCGCGGATCACCAGCACGAACGGGCGGTCCGCCGTAAACTCGGTGGGCGGCGCCGGCGCGCTCGTGGTCCGCATCTCGATCCCCGTGACGGCGGCGGCCTCGGTGCCTTCCTCGTTGACCTCGATGAACACCTTTTGCCTGGCCTCGCCCACGAAGACGTTCTGCCGCGCCAGGGATTCCGCCGGCACCATGGCACCGAAGCGGGCGCGCTGCGGACTGAACGCATCCGCCATCCCCATGGCCTGCAGGGGATCGTTCAGCCGCGACTCCAGGCTCATCCGGAACCGGGGGAGGGTCACCTTCACCTCGCGGGGCTGGAACTGCGGCACCCAGGTGCGCCACGCGTCCGCCGTGAGCGCCGTGCGGAACCCGTCCAGCGATTGGCCGGCCGGCGGCAGCAGCACGTACAGGGCAAAGCGCCCGCCGCGGTAGGGCAGCCGCACGCCCTGCACGCCCTCCGCCTGCAGGTAGCCGTAGCTCCCCGTGCGCGACATCAGGGGCCGCTGCACGTCGCCGCCGGGCGCGTGAAAGGTGCCGGGGCGGGTGGCAGCCGACTGGAACTCGTCCTGCCAGCGGCCCTTGAAGTAGACGGCGTTCATCAGGTACATGATGAGGCTGCCGTCCAGCGGCCCCCGCACCATCTCCGTGATCCGGCCCTTCGTGTTGCGCGACGCCCAGTCGTTGATGCGCCGCGGCGCCTCGGGCGAGTCGAAGTCCAGCGTGGCGACCTCGGCCTGGTAGAAGCGCCGGTTCTGCTCCATGAACGCGGGAAGGAACGCCACCCCTTGCCGTGCCCAGATGGAGTTGGCCACGGCCAGCTCCACGTCGTCCGTGCGCAGGGCGGCGGTGAGCGCGGCGTTGGCGGTGTTGAGGGCGTCGATCCCCATCCCCGCCGCCAGCGCGTTCTCGATCCCCGTGCGGGTCTCCTCCGTGGCGCCGTTGCCCACCATGCTCACGGCCAGCCCGGCGCTCAGGGGCGAGACGACGACGTTCTCCCCCGGCCTGGCCGCCGCCAGCCGGCGGAACAGGTCCAGCCCGAACGAGACGTAGTCGGCGTCCGTGCGCAGCGTCGGCTGGCTGGGGCCGGGGATCCACGGCGTGGTGTCCAGCGGCCGGGCGGCGCGCGGGTCGGCGCGCGGCTTGTCCTGCGCTTTTGCGCAGCCTGCCGTGAGCGTGATCAAGCCGGCGACGGCCATCAGTGGCCGGAGGGAACGTGCGCGCATGGTGCCTCCTGGTGTGGTGCGGGTCGGCAGGGTGTACCCGCCGCCCGGGGGCGGAGGTTCCTTCGAGGGCCTGTGGCGCGCTGTCCGACGCGGCGTCCGCCTGCACGATGAAGGCCCGTGGGCGAGAGAGCTAGAGGCTGCGTCGCTGGTGTCGGCGTGGGCAGACAGTCGGAAGTCCCGCCCCGTGGCAGAGCGAATGAATTCGCCGCAAC
>DASQZE010000063.1:0-13602 GCA_035638875.1 Longimicrobium sp. | reverse complement strand
CCGCCGCCCCGCGCCTGTTCGCGCCCGCGGATGCCGTGCGGGGCGTGGACCCCGGCGTCACGGTGTACTACACCCTGCCGTCGCCGGCGCGCCGCCTTACGCTGGAGTTCCTGGACGAGCAGGGCAAGATGATCCGCAGCTACGGGGTGGACACGCGCCCGGACTCCGTGCGCAAGCGTCCCGCCGGCGGGGACGATGACGACGAGGGGCCGCGGGCGCAGCGCTTCGCCCCCAACCAGGCGGGGATGAACCGCTTCGTGTGGAACCTGCGGCATCCCGGGCCCACGTCGTTCCCGGGGATGATCCTGTGGGCCGCGGACACGGCGTCCGGCCCGCGCGCGCTCCCCGGCACCTACACCGTGCGCTTGATGGCGGACGGGCGCGAGCTGCGGCAGCCGTTCACCGTGCGCGTGGACCCGCGCGTAGCGGGCGTGTCGCGCGACGACCTGGTGGCGCGGTTCGACCTGGCCTTGCGCATCCGCGACCGGGTGAGCCAGGCGAACGATGCCGTTCTGCTCATCCGCGGCATCCGCCCGCAGGTGCAGGACCGCGTGGACCGCACGCAGAACGCCGGGGTGCGCGCGGCGGGCGACTCGCTGCTGGCGCGGATGGCCGTGATCGAGGAGCGGCTGTACCAGGTGCGCAACCAGAGCAACCAGGACCCGCTCAACTACCCCATCCGCCTGAACAACAAGCTGGCGGCGCTCATGAGCCTGGTAGAGGACGCGGAGAGCACGCCCACCACGCAGTCGTACCAGGTGTTCGCGGAGCTTTCTGGCCAGCTGGACCGTGAGATGGCGGCCCTGAACGCGCTGTGGTCGCAGGACCTGGATGTGTTCAACCGCCTGCTGCGCGCCAACCGCCTCCCCCCCGTGACGCGCACCCCGCAGCGCATCGACGAGAACGGCGGTGGCAACTCGTCGAGCGAGGCGGAGGAAGAGGAGGAGGGCGAGGTCAAGCGCTGGTGATGATGAGGAGCGGAGGGCGAGGCGTGCCCCCCGCTCCGCTTCCAACCTGTAAGGATTACTTACAGGTTCGATCAGGGCACCGTGTGGGCACATCCCGGCCCCAGGGTTGACATCTGCCTGCATCGGTTCATCTTTCTTCCCGGAGGCTTTGCAGCGGACACGGGTCCCTGCATTGCCTTTTTTTATTGCCCTCCCATTTCTTCGCGTGCCCGCAGGTCGTTGATCGGCGCGAAGCTCCAGATGACGAAGTTCGGATTGCCCATTCGCTCCCGCACTGCGCGGTGGCGAATCTGGCACACACGGTCGACCAGCTCCCCCAGCTCCAGCCGGGCCGGCTCGTCCATCCCCGGGAGCCGAAATCCCCATGAGATGATGTACGCGACGAGGTCGGCGATCTGAACGCCGGTCGTCAACTCGCTGTGGACGAAGAACGGCTCAGGGATGATCTGCGATGCGCGAGTTCTACCTTTCCACGTATCCTGGAAGTAGCGGTTCATCTGCTCGATGAGCAGGTGGCTCTGCACCCGCTCCAGTTCATCGAACACCACCAGGCCGAGCGCTTCCCGATCCGAATCCTCCAAGAAGTAGAAGAACCGTTCGAACAGGTACGCATAGTCTTTCCGCAGGAAATCGCCACGCATGGGGCGAGGCGCGTCGTGCGGAATCAGGCTCGCGAACGCCCTGCATGGAAATCGGGCACAGATTTCCAGTGCCTCGAAGACGTAGGCGATCTTTGCCTGCGCGAGCGCCGTGAGCTCATTGCGCCCCGCGGTGGCCCCATCCGCCAAGCACTGAGCCGCGAAAATGCGCCGCGCTTCAGGTTCGAAGGGCGGAAGCTGGGCGGCGAGGCGAAACGTCTTGGCCTTCAGCAGCTTCTTGGCTTTCAGCTCTCCTCGGTCGGCCGTGTATCGCACGCCGAAGTGCCTCGGCTCGGCATCCCGGAGTGCCTGGACCAGGTTCCACAGATCCATGTCTTTGACCGCAACGCCTGCGAGAACTTCGTACGGGGATTCTCTGCGGTCCTGTCCGCTTTCATCGATGAAAACAAAGTAGGCCATAGCATTTCGCCGTGAATGTTCATGGAGAGCACACATGATACCAGCCTTCTCCCAGCAGCACAAATAGACGCGTGGAGATTCCCGCGCCTATCGGGATTCTCTGCTCGGATCAAGATTGACCGTTTGGGCGAACGCATGATCCGCTGTTCGGCACGCGAAACGCAGCACGTCCTGCGGAGCATGGGCGGGAGACACACGAACGACGGGGAGATCCGGATGAACGGGTGGATGTGGAAGCTGTCCTCAGCGAGCCTGCTCCTGGCCGCGGCCGCGGGATGCGCTTCGTCGGGCGCGTACGTGCGGCCGGTGGAACGGCGGCCGCCCGCGGAGGCCGGTGTGGCGGCCATCACGGCGGAGGGGCTGCTGGCGGACATCCGCGAGCTGGCCTCGGACCGCTTCCTGGGCCGCGGCGTGGCCACGGCGGGCGAGGACAGCACGGTGGCGTACCTCAGCCGCCGCTTCCGCGAGATGGGGCTGCAGCCGGGGATGCCCGACGGCAGCTACGAGCAGCGCGTGCCCCTGGTCGCCACCACGTCACGGGTAGAGGCGCGCGTGAACGCCGGCGGCCGGACGATTCCCCTGCGCCAGCTGGAAGAGATCGTCGCCTGGTCGCAGCGGCCGGACGCCGAGGTGGCGGTGAACGGCGCGGAGATGGTGTTCGTGGGCTACGGCGTGGTGGCCCCGGAGCTGGGGTGGGACGACTTCAAGGGCGTGGACGTGCGCGGCAAGACGGTCGTCATGCTCGTGGGCGATCCGCCCGTGCCGGACCCGGCGGACAGCACGCGGCTGGACCCGGCCGTCTTTCGCGGCGCGGCCATGACGTACTACGGCCGCTGGACGTACAAGTACGACGTCGCGGCGGAGCGTGGCGCGGCGGCCGTCCTCCTGGTCCACCAGACCGGTCCCGCGGGCTACCCGTGGAGCGTGGTGCAGGGCAACGTGCGCGAGCGCTTCGAGGTGGAGGGCGCCACGCCGCACGTGCCCGTGGAGGGGTGGATCCAGCTGGAGGCGGCGCGCGCCGTGTTCGCCGCCGGCGGGCACGACTTCGCCGCGCTGGAGCGGGCGGCCCACACGCGCGAGTTCCGGCCCGTCGCGCTGGGCGGCACGGCCACCTTCCAGGTGCGCAACACGGTCCGCCGGGTGCAGTCGCGTAACGTGGTGGCGCGCATCGACGGCTCCGATCCCCTGGTGAGCGACGAGGCGGTGCTGTTCACCTCGCACTGGGACAGCTTCGGCGTGGGGCGTGCCATCAACGGCGACTCCATCTACAACGGCGCGCTGGACGATGCGTCGGGCGTGGCGTGGATGCTCTCCACCGCCGGCGCCGTGCGGGCCATGGGCAACGCGCCGCGGCGGACGCTTGTCTTCGTGGCGTTCACCGCGGAGGAGGCGGGGCTGCTGGGCGCGCGCTGGTACGCCAACCATCCCGTGGTGCCGCTGGCCAAGACGCTGGCGGACATCAACATGGACGCCATGAACCCGTGGGGGCGCACGCGGTCCATCGTGAGCCTGGGATACGGGCAGAGCTCGCTGGAGGACGTCCTGATGCGCCACGCGGTGCTGCAGGGACGCACGGTGGTGGCCGATCCGGAGCCGGAGAAGGGCTACTTCTACCGAGCCGACCACCTGGAATTGGCGCGCGGCGGCGTCCCGGCGCTGTCGTTCCTCTTTCCCGGCACGGACTACCGCAATCCGGACCCGGGCTACGGCGAGCGGGTGCGCGGCGCGTACATCCGCGACGACTACCACAAGCCCACGGACGAGGTGAAGCCCGACTGGGACATGAGCGGCATCGTGGAAGACACGCAGCTGCTCCTGCACGTGGGGCTGGAGGTCGCGAACGGCAACGCGTGGCCCACCTGGAGCCCCACCTCCGAGTTCCGCTCCCGCCGCGAGCGGGTGCCCCCGCCGGCAGCCGCGGATTCCAGCGGCGCGCGGAGGTAGCGTTCAGGATGGAGAACGGGGCGGGGCATGCGGAGTGCCCCGCCCGTTTCAACGACGGAGGATCGGCAATGACGGATGGCAATGAGGAGGCGCGGTTGGAGAACCCGGCCAATGACGACGATGGCGTGGAGGGTAAGGAATCGCCGGCAGTGGATGCGCTCACGGCGGAGTTCGACGATCTGCTGGCCCGCATGCAGGCGCCTGGAGCACGAGCGGCGATGCGGAATGCCATGAACGCGACGCCTGGGGAACTCGGCCGCGCGGCACATCCAGTTGATCGCGAATGTGCTGGGGAATGGTGATGTGTCCCGTTCCAGTGATCTTCATCCAGGATCCGTATCACCTTGGGGTGGTCAATGTAGCACTGTACGAATTTTCTAATTCAGGTATGCTCCTATCGCAAACATCTTCAGCCCGTACGTGCATCGGCACGCTTGATACTTCTCGCACTTCCTTGTTTATTACAGTGTCCTAATTAAGGGCACGTGCAAGTCCTTCCGCAAAGCTGGTCGCTCTCATGTCCAGGTCCCGCGCCCGCAATCTCGGCGTCGTCATCCTTCTCCTGGCCGCAGGTCTCGGCGCGGGTGTCCTTTGGCGCGACGCGGCGGGGATAGAGACGCTCGGCGATTCGCTGCTTCCCGAGACGGACGCGGAAGCCAGGGCGCGCGCGGATTCGGTGAATGCGAAGCCCGCGCCGCCGCCCAAGCCCAAGCGGCAGATCGTGCCGGACCTGCAGGTGGTGGTCAACATCCCCAGCGGACGGCTGCTGCTGATGGCCGGCGACAGCGTGGTGCGCAGCTACCCGGTTTCAGTCGGCTCGGCGCGCTACCCTACGCCGGTGGGCGACTACCTGCTGGCGACGGTGATCTGGAACCCGTGGTGGAACCCGCCGCCGGAGAGCGGCTGGGCGCGCAACCGCAAGCCGGAGCCGCCGGGCCCCAACAACCCCATGGGCCGCGTAAAGCTGCACATGGATGAGCTCATCTACATCCACGGTACCAACTCCGAGGGGCGGCTGGGCGCGCCGGCGTCGCACGGGTGCATCCGCATGTCCAACACGGACGTGGTGGACCTCGCGCGGCGGCTGCACCGGTACGCGGCGCCTTCGATGGCCGACGCGGAGCTGGACCGCATGTCCACGGCAGGGCGCACGCAGCGCCACACGGTCATGGCGCGCTCCATCCGGATGCGCGTGACCTACGACGTGGCCCGGCTGCAGGGCGGCCGGCTGCACGTGTATCCCGACGTGTACGGCAAGGGCGAGTATTCGGCGCGGGTGCGGCGGGAGCTGGCCCGGGGCGGCCTGGACTCGGCGCAGGTGCCGTCCGCGGCCATGGTGCGGCTGCGCGCCAGCGGCAGCGCGCGGGGCGGCGCGTCGTTCGCGCTCGCGGACATCCCGTCGCTGCGCCCCCTTCCGCCCTCCGCGCCGCAGGAGACCGGCCCGCGCGTGCTGGGCGAGCCGTCAGCGCCCCGCGTCGCGGCGGACACCATCGTCCTGGGCGGCGCCTCGGAGCGTACGGGGGATGAGCCCGCCCCGCCCGCGGAGCCCGTATCGGAGCCCGCCGAGCCGGAGACGGACGACGCGCCCTGATATGAGATGGATGGCAGTCCGGCTTCGAAGGCAGGACTGGCGGTAGGCGGGAGCGATTGATGAAATCGCGGCGACAACGGCACACGGTCCGCCTCCGCGGACACCATGGAGCAGCCGGGATACGAGCGCAGATGCGGAAAATCGAGCGGGGTGGGGCACATTCGAGTGCCCCGCCCCGTTTCCGTTGGATGCGCCACGCGCGATCAGCCGCCCGCCTCCAGCTCCGCCCGGCGCTCGCCGAAGCCGAACGCGCGGCGCTCGGCGGCGCGGGTAAAGGCGGCGTAGTCCTGCGCCAGGGCCGCGTCCGCCTCCGGTCCGCCGGCCTCGGGCGGAAGGGGGCCGAGCTGTCGGGGGACGGCATCCGCCACGGCCGGCGCGCGGGGACGGAACGCGAGCGCCGCCAGCTCCCCGCCCGCGCGCCAGAAGTCCGCCGGCGCCACGTCCACGGGCGGGGGCAGGGAATCGTCCGCATCCGCCACCACGTCGCCGGCGGCGGACTCGTCCTCCACCGGCCGGGCGTCGCGCAGCTCGCGGAGGCGGGCCAGCAGGTCGTCGCGGGCGCGGCCCCGCCAGCACAGCACGAGGAACGGATCCGTATCGAACGCCTCGGCCAGGATGTAGTACGTGGCGGCGATGTGCTTGCAGGGGTTCGTCCCGTCCGGGCAGCTGCAGTCCCCCTTCAGCTCTGCCGGGCGGGTGGGAAAGAGGGCAAGGCCGGCGGCGGCGAACGCCTGCTCCACGTCGCGCGGCATCTCCCCCGCCAGCAAGGCGGCGAGAAACAGCGCCTGCCCCGCCATCGCCTCTTCGATCCGCATCCACTCCGCGTCCGTGAACGGCGTCAGGCGGATGGACACGGCGTACGGGCGCGCCGCGGAACCCTGCACCCTGGCCGTGACGGCGCCGCGGGATACGGCCAGGTCCATCACCTGGCCGGAGCGGGCGTAGCTGCGGCCGCGGGCCAGGCGGCCGGCATCCGCCACCTCCTTGAGCGCGGCGATGAAGCGCTGGCTCCACCACGTTTCGCCGATGTCGCCGCGGGTGCTGCGCGCCTTGATGCCGTCCCGGGCGGGGCGGCGCGGCCCGGTCTCCCAGTCCCGCCAGTCGCTCATCGCATCCTCATTCCGCCACGGCGTCCGCGGAGAGCGCCACGACGCGCCGCAGCTCGTCCGTGGACAGCTCCGTGAGCCACGCCTCGCCGGTGCCCAGCACGCTGCCGGCGAGGGCCTTTTTTTCCTCTATCACCTGGTCGATGCGCTCTTCCAGGGTGCCGGCGCACACCAGCTTGCGTACCTGCACGTCGCGCCGCTGGCCGATGCGGAACGCGCGGTCCGTGGCCTGGTCCTCCACCGCCGGGTTCCACCAGCGGTCGAAGTGGATCACGTGGTTGGCCGCCGTCAGGTTTAATCCCGTGCCGCCGGCCTTGAGGGAAAGCAGCAGGACGGGCGGGCCGTCCGGGCCCTGGAAGCGCGCCACCAGGTCGTCGCGCTCGGCCTTGCGGGTGCCGCCGTGCAGGAACGGGATCTCGCGCGCGAACCGCTCCTGCAGCCGCCGCTGAAGCAGGTGCCCCATCTCCGCGAACTGCGTAAAGACGAGGGCGCGGTCGCCCAGCTCCATCACCTCGTTGAGCACCTCCTCCAGCCGCTCAAGCTTGCCGGAGCGCCCCGGGAGCGCGGAGCCGTCGCCCAGCAGCTGCGCGGGGTGGTTGCACGCCTGCTTGAGCCGCAGCAGGGTGCTCAGGACGAGGCCGCGCCGCTGGATGCCCTCGCTCTCCGCGATCTTGCGCAGCATGTCGTCTACCACGGCCTGGTAGAGCGACGCCTGCTCGCGGGTGAGGTTGCAGTAGACCTTCATCTCCTGCTTCTCGGGGAGGTCCTGGATGATGCCGCGGTCCGTCTTCAGGCGGCGCAGGATGAAGGGCCCCGCCAGCTGCTTGAGCTGTCCCGCGCGGTCCGCGTCGCGGTAGCGCTCGATGGGGAGCGAAAAGCGGGCGCGGAAGTCGCGCGCGGAGCCCAGCAGACCGGGGTTGAGGAAGTCCAGGATGGACCACATCTCCGCCAGCCGGTTCTCCACCGGCGTGCCCGTGAGCGCGATGCGCCGCGGCGACTTGAAGGCGCGGACGGCCTGCGCCTGGCGCGCAGCGGGGTTCTTTACGTTCTGCGCCTCGTCGAGCACCACGCGCCCCCAGTCCACGGCGCCCAGCTCGTCGCGGTCGCGGGCGGCCAGGGCGTAGGTGGTGATGACCAGGTCGCTGCCGCGCACGGCCTTGCGCAGCGCGGGCCCGCTGAGCCGCTCGCCGCCGTGGTGCACGTGCACGCGCAGCCCGGGGGCAAAGCGGGCGGATTCGCGCTGCCAGTTGCCCACCAGCGACATGGGGCACACGAGCAGCGTGGGCATGGTCGTCCTTCCTTTCGGCGCGCGCACGGGGCGGGCGAGGAGCAGGGCCAGCAGCTGCACCGTCTTGCCCAGGCCCATGTCGTCCGCCAGGCAGGCGCCCAGCCCCAGGCCGTCCATGAAGGCGAGCCAGGAAAGGCCGCGCTCCTGGTACGGCCGCAGCGTCCCCACGAATCCGGGGGGCGGCGGCACGGGCTCCACCTTGGCGTCGCCCGCGGCGGCCAGCAGCTCGCCCAGCCACCCCTCCGCCTCCACGCCCTCCACGGGGAGCAGGTCCTCGTCCGCGTCCGCGCCGGCGGCCAGGCGCAGCAGCTCCGCGGCGGACATCTCGCCCGAGGCGCCCTGCTCGAACAGGCGCAGGGCGGCCCCCAGGTCCTCCGGCCGCAGCTCCACCCACTGCCCGCGAAAGCGCACCAGCGGCACCTTGGCCTGGGCCAGGGCGCGGAACTCCGCCGAGGAAAGCGGCTGCCCGCCCAGCGACACCTGCCAGTCGTACGCGACCAGCGTCTCCAGCCCGAAGCGCCCGTCGCTCTCGCCGCGCGTGGACGGGCGGGAGCGCGCGCGGAGGCGGGCCCCCAGCCGCGCGGCCGGCCCGTTCCACCACGGCGGCACCCGCACGCCAAAGCCGGACTGGGCCAGCAGGGGCGCGCCCTCGCGCAGAAAGGCGTACGCCTGGGCCGCGTCCATCCGCATTCCCGTGGGACGCGGCTCGCGCAGGGCGGGCTCCAGCAGCGGCACCAGGCGCACGGCGCGCCCCAGGTCCTCCAGCAGGCGCTCCTGCGGCTGCTCCAGCGTCCGGCGGAACACCCGCAGGGGCCCGCGCGAGCGCCACACCTCCGCCGCCGGCACCAGCAGGCTGGGGTCGTCCGCGGCCTGAAGCAGAAAGTCCAGCCGCCACTCGTCCGCCCCGCCGTCCGTCTCGCGCGCCGAATCCTCCCCCGCCACCGGCTCGTTGTCCTCCGCCGCGTCCCCGTCTTCCGCGTCGGGATCGGCGGGGGGCGTCAGGCGAAAGCAGGTGCGCAGCCCGCGCGCGGCGGCGGGGGCCAGGGGGCGGCTCCAGGCCCCGAGCGCCTCGTGCAGCCGCTTCCACCCGGGCCCGCCCTCGCGCGGGGCCGTCTCGGTAGTGACCAGGGAGTCGTGCCACTCCTCGGCCGCCGTGCGCTTGGCGGCGCGGAGGGCCGCGGCGGAGGCGGGCTGCCGTCCCTGCTGCAGCCCCTGGCGCGCGCAGGCATCCACCAGCGCGTCCAGGGCGCGCCCGGCCACGTCGTCCGCCGCGTCGGCGGGGGCGTGCGCGGCGCAGACGGCGGGCATGGCGCGGCGCAGGGCCGCCAACCGCTCGCCGTCCGTCTCGCCCGTGACGAGCGGCCGCCAGCGCGTGAGCCAGCGGTCGCCGTGCGTGCGCTCCACCAGCGGCAGCACGCGTCCGCCGGCCACCATCTCCAGCGCCAGCTTGGCCAGCTCGCCGAACGCGCGCACGCTGTCGCCCAGCAGCACGCCGTCCGGCGCGCCGGCGGGGATGGACAGCAGCAGGTCCAGCGCGGACGCCCCCGTGAACGACAGCACCTCGGTGGTCCAGGCGCCCGTCCGCTTGGTCTTTGCCACCTTGCCGCCGTCGGTCGCCGCGTGGGCAAGGTGCGGGGAGGGGAGCGGCGCCCGCACGCGCGACGGCAGGTGCAGGGGAATTTCCCCCGCGCCGGCGCGCGTCACGGGGAGCACGTCCCGCAGCGCCTCGCGCAGCTCCTCCGCGCTCGCGGCGAACGGATGCGGCCGCGATCCGCGCGGCGCACGGCCGGTGGCGGGCTCCAGCGACGCGAGGCGGGCGGACGACTCGCCCCACAGGTGCAGGCCGAACGGGCTCCAGCAGGCGTGTACGACGATCACGCGATAGTTCTTGATTGCAAAGCAGCAGGCGCGCGGGTGGTCCCGCGATTCGCCCGCAATGTACACGTTCCGGCGGGGAGGGAGGAAGATGGGGAGGGGGTGGATGTGCATCGTGCTGCGCGGCGACCCGCGAGCCGAGCGAATGAATTCGCCGCAACAAACACACAAAGTCCGCCTGCGCGGACTGGGAGTCCGTGCCGGTGGGGCGAGTCTTTCGCGGGACGAGGGGGCATCGCCGCGTCGGGAACGGGCCGGGAGGGCACGCATCCGGTCGATCGAGGCGGGAAGGCGCGCATCCGTCCGGAGCGAATGAATTCGCCGCTGGAAAATCGCGAAGTCCGCCTGCGCGGACTGCACGGGTGGGTTCCGGCGGGGCCGCGGCCATCCAACGAAGGACGGTCTTCGGGCAGGACTGTCGGGACGCAGTTGAAGCCTCGTTCGGCGAGCGCAGCGAGCCGAGACGGGGCTTATGGCTTTCCCAGCGGCGGATTCATCCGCTCAGACTCGGGCTCGCAACCGCATGGGAGGGTCGCAATCGCAGCAGATGACTGGCTTCAGACGGCCGGCGGCTGCACCTCGAAGACGCCGATGGGGCGCGGCTTCGCCTCTTCGCCGATGCTCCACTTGGTCAGGCCGATGCGCCAGCCCTCGGCCTCCATCGTCTCCATCAGCTTGAAGCTGGTGGCGCGGAACGGGTCCGAGAGCAGGATGCGCCCGCCCGGCGCCAGGTTCGTATCGAAGATCCGGCGGAGGTGCTCATGCATCGTTTCGCCGTACAGGATGTCGGAGCCGATGATCCAGTCGTAGCGCGTCTCGTCCGCCCACTCCTGCCAATCCACCATGCGGTGCTCGATGTCCGGAACGCCGTTGCGCTCGCCGTTGCGCCGGCAGACGGACATCGCCACCTCCTGCCGGTCGGTCTGCACCACACGCCCGCCCAGCGACGCCGCCACGATCCCCGGCAGCCCCGTCCCCGCGCCCAGCTCCAGCACGTGCTTGCCACGCAGCTCCTCCGCCCGCGACTCGATCTCGTGCGCCAGGGCGATGGCGGCCGGCCACAGCACCACGCCGTACGGCAGCCGCTCGCGGCGCTCGCGCAGGAACTCCTGCTCGTCGGCGTGGCTCAGCACGGAGTCGGTGTGCAGCACGCCCCACGTCCGCCCGCCCAGCCGCAACCGGTACTCGTGCAGCGGAAACTCCCCGAGCGACGTGCGGAGCACCTCGGCCTGCGTCGTTGTGGCGGTCATCTATGCTGGCGTGCGAAAGCGTGTGGATGCGGTGCGGCGAATGGCCGTCGGCATCGATCGGGGCGCGGGCGTTCAAGATTCCTGCCCCGCGCCGCACAGCGGAATCCGCGTCCCGCCCCAACGCCCCAATCCCACCGCACGGCCAGCATCGATAACGTCTCGTCCCAGATCCGGCAAAACCGCGGATCCCGTATGATCCAGATCCGGCGGGATGCGAACGAGACGCGGGGAGCGCCAGCCGGCACTCCCCGCGTCTCGTTCATCCCCCATCGATGCTCAGCGCCGGTTGAGCTGCTGGTCGATCTTGTTCCATTCCTGCGTCAGGTCGGCCCGGTCCTCGGCATCCAGGTCGTCTTCCTTCATCAGCTTCATCAGCCGGTCCCGTCGCGCCTCGAGCTTTGCGCGCTCCGCGTCCGTCAGGTTCAACGCCTCCGCCATTCGCAGCCTCCTTTCGGTGGATGGCCCTCGTTCCCCAGGGCCCCAGTACCCGCGTGTGTCCGGAATGATCTAGGCCGGCCCCGGCGAGCCCGGGTCCCGCGCGAATCGGGTGAGGAACGCAAGGACCGCGTCGTTGAACCGCGCGGGCGCCTCCAGGTTGGCCATGTGGCCCAGCCCCGCCAGCGCCACGTGCTCCGCCGCGGGTACCGCCTGGTCCACCATCGCCGCGATCCGATGGCATTCGGGAACGTCCCGCTCGCCCAGCAGGGTAAGTATCGGCCGCCGAATGATGTCGAGGTGTTGGAGGGCGGGTGGTTCCCTCGGCAGCACCGGGTCCGCGTTCAGCCAGTGCCACCCCGAATAGTCCGCGACCATGCGATGCAGTTCGTCTTCCGCGCCCGGGTCCTCCGGCTGGAACGCGAGCAGCCGCAGCCACAACATCTTTGCCGCGGCGATGCCTTCTTCTGCCTGTGCGCTCGCGTAGATCGCCTGCATCGCCGCGGCGAAGTCCGGCGAGAACTCGTATCCGTGGGCAATGGCGCCGAACAGCACCAGCGCATGCACTGCCTCCGGATGCGACACGGCGAAGTCCAGGGCGATGCTCCCTCCCGTGGAGTGGCCCAGCAGCGCGGCGGACGGAATGCCGAGCCAGTCCAGCAGGGCCCTCAGGTCATCGTGGTGGCGGTAGCGCGTTTCCTCCGGAAGGGCGGATCGCCCGAATCCCCGCAGGTCGTAACGGATCACCCGGTGACGGCGGGAGAAGGCCTCCCCACTGCGGCGCCCACATGCGCGTGTCAAGGCTGAAGCCGTGCATCAGCACCAGCGGATCGCCGGAGCCGGCGACCTCGTAGTACAGGCGTGTCCCGTTCACGTCCGCGAATCCGCTGTCCGGCCGCATTGATCTCCTCATCTTTCCGCGGGCGAGCCGCGGATTCAGGGCCTCCCTGCCGTGTCCTCCCGCGCCGAAACGCTGGATGACCAAACGGGTCAGAAGCCCAGGACGCTCGTCCCCTGCTCGAGGACCCTGTCCACGGGAATGCCGGCCGTGACGAGCCGGTCCAGGTCGCGCTGCAACTCGGGATCCACCTGCCCGCAGCCCTCCATGAACGCCTGTACCCCCGCAGGGCTCCGTCACGTATTGAGGCCATCCGGCCGAACCCGGCGGCGGCAACGGAAACGGCGGGTTTGCCCCCCAAACGCTGCGGGTGCGGCACCGAGGGAGGCGCCGCACCCGCTGGACGTTCATCGGGCCGCTGAGATCCGGGCTAGCAGGCCGTGCGGGAGTCGCGGCAGGAGTCGCACACGTACGCCGTGGGCTGGCTTGGCTCGCAGTTCGTGGGCACCTGGCTCGGCTGGCACTCCACCGCGTACGAATAGCACATCAGGTTGTTCGGATCGTAGGTGTAGCCGCCGCACAGGTCGGGGATGTGCGAATGGCGCGCGATCACCGTTCCCCGCTGCTTCTTCTCATCTTCGACCACGCTGAACGACTCTACGACGAGCTCGTCCATGTCCAGCTTGAGGTTACGCATTCCGGCCTCCGATTGGGGGTGTGAGTTGCACTACCGATCTGCTCACTCATGGTAAAATTGTTCCCTCAATTGCGCAATAAGATCGTTTGCAGCTCCCCAAGCGACGGTGCGCGCACGACCCGCCACCCGGCGAGAGAAAGCGGCGTGGGCACGGCATCCGCCTCCATGGATGAACGACGACGGGGAGCCCTCCCGGAGCTCCCCGTCGTTCGTAGACCAACGACGCGGCGTGCCGATCCGCCGATCTTTCCCGCGGCCGGAGCGCGGTCAGAAGCCCAGGACGCTCGTCCCCTGCTCGAATACCACGTCCACGGGAATGCCGGCGGTGGCCAGGCGGTCCAGGTCGCCCTGCAGCTCGGGATCCACCCGCCCGTAGCGCTCCATGAACGCCTGCACCCCGGCGTAGTCGCCGTCGCCCTGGTAGCGCAGGATCTGCTCGGAGAGGGCGTTCATGGCCAGGCGCATGCGCTCGGGGTCCACGCGGTAGGTGCCCGTCGCCGCGTCGCGGCTGAAGGCGCCGCGCTCCTTGAAGTAGTTGAAGCGGGCAATGTT
>DASQZE010000062.1:0-4353 GCA_035638875.1 Longimicrobium sp. | reverse complement strand
GAGAGAGCAAGCGTAGGGCCCTGACAATTGCCGGATCGGGGAGTTCGATCCGAACCTCACGTTCATTGCCGCGACGGTCGACGTAGGTGCCGATGCGCGTGTCCTGCATGTCTCCGGTTCGCATTGCGGTCTCCTGGGTTGCCGTCCGACTACAATAATAACTGTAGTGAGGAAAAACAGAACGCCGCGACCCGCCACCGTGCGGATGGCGGCGTTTTTGTTGGCCCAGGGGGCGAAACCCGGCTCCGCACAGCGCATCACGGCCGGGTGCGGATGGTGATCTGCCACCACGCATCCCGCGGATCCGCGGCGGGGCGGGTGCGGTTGCCTTCCGCCCGCAGCGAGACGACCTGCGATCCGGCTCCCCTCCGGCCCCCGCCGCACAGCGATCTCGCAGGGCGGGCGAGCCGTTCCGCGATCTGCCCAACCGTGCGGCGGACCTTGCGTACCAACAGGAACAGGATGCCGCCCAGCACCGCCATCAGCATGGAGAGCGTGCCGCGCCACGAGGCCGTACGCCACGCTCTCCACCACTGCGGCCACGGCGACGGGCCTCGGCCGCAGGGGCCGCTCTCCCTCGTACGCATCGGAGGGCGAGCTCATCGTCCCGCCTCCGCGCGCGTGCGGACGATGTGCAGCAGGTTCTCCTGGATCTGCCGCAGGAGCAGATTCGTCCAGAAGCCGGCGTACGCGTTGAAGTGCGTGCTCAGCCGGTGCGTGGTCACCAGCCGCAGCTCCACCCGCCCGCCGTCCAGCGGCACGATCTCGTAGCGCCCGTCGATCACGTCGAAGAACGGGCCGCCCACCGTCACGTGCTCATCCAGCGCCTTTGCCGGGATGCTCGCCGGGTCGATGGTGAACGCCATCCGCCGCCCCGGCACCCACTCCGTCACCGTCTCGCGCAGCATCACCCCGCGCTCAAAGACGGCGTAGCGGCTGCCGCCCACCCCCTCGTGCGAGAGCGTGGCCGTGACGGGGCGGGGAAACCCGATGCGGTGCGCCAGCCGCGTGCGGTTCTCCTCGCGCCGGATGCCCGTCGGCCGCACCAGGTTGCGCCACACCGTCGCCGCGTCCCCGTGCACGACCACGCGCGTGTCCACGACACGCCGTGTGTCGGGGAGGGGGACGCGATTCTCCAGTGGCGCGGCCAGGTAGGGGAGCAGCAGCACCGTCGCGAGCGCGGACGCGTGCATCCGCGGTGCACGCGCATGCCGCCGGACGCTGATCGACAGCGCGCCGCCCAGCGCGGCGAAGACCAGGAACAGCGGCGCGATGAGGATCACGCAGATGATCCCCTCCAGTCCCGCTGCAAGGACGAATGCAAGGCACGCGACGACGGTCATGGCCGGGAGCAGCACCGCACGACGGGTGCGCCGGGGACCGCGCCCGTCCAGCTCCACGGCCAGGTAGCCCACGGCCAGGGGCACCAGGACCACAAAGGCGAACGTCATCGACCCAAAGCCGGTCAGGGGCGAGCCGGCTTCGAAAGCCAGGCGTGCGGCCAGCCCGTACACGACGCCGGCAAGAACCGCGGTGGCGACCGCGGGAATCGGCAAACGCATTGCTCCGCTCCACGCCGAGGGGAAGAGGAACGAACACGTATACTGAACGTGTTCAACTGAACGCGTTCAAGATGGAGTGCGCATCGTTCCGGCGCAAGAAAAATCGCCGCGCTCCGTCAGGAAGCGCGGCGATCCGCGTGCGAGTGGGCCTGCCGTGCGTTCAGATGTGGATCGCGCGGCCGCCGGCGGCGAGGGCGGCTTCCTTTACCGCCTCGGGGAGTGTGGGGTGCGCGTGCACCGCCATGGCGATGTCCTCGGCGCTGGCGTGGAACTCCATCGCCAGGGCGGCCTCGGCGATCAGGTCGCTGGCGCGGGGGCCCAGGATGTGGAGCCCCAGCAGACGGTCCGTCTTTGCATCCGCCAGCACCTTGACCATGCCGTCCGTCTCGGCCATGGCGCGGGCGCGGCCGTTGGCCTGGAAGGGGAACTTGCCCACGCGGTACTCGCGCCCGGCGGACTTGGCCTCCTCCTCCGTCATCCCCACGGACGCGATCTCGGGCCAGGTGTACACCACGTTGGCCACTGCGTCGTAGTTGACGTGCCCGTGCTTGCCCTGGGAGAGCTCCACGGCCGCCACGCCCTCCTCCTCCGCCTTGTGCGCCAGCATCCGCCCGCCGATGGCGTCGCCGATCGCGTAGACGTTGCCCACGCCGGTGTGAAAGCACTCGTCCACCTGGATGACGCCGCGCTCCAGGCGAATGCCCGCCTCCTCGTAGCCCATCCCCTCCGTGTACGCGCGCCGGCCCACGGCCACGAGCACGTAGTCCGCCTCGATCGCGTCCTGCCCCTCAACGGAGACGACGACCTTGTCGCCCTTTCGCTCGGCGCCCGTGACGCGCGTGCCCGTCTTGATGCCGAAGCCCTGCTTGCGGAAGATGCGGTCGGACGCGCGCACGATCTCCGCGTCCATGCCCGGGAGGATGGTGGCCGCCATCTCCAGCACGGTCACCTTGGCGCCCAGCCGCAGCCACACGCTGCCCAGCTCCATGCCGATGACCCCGCCGCCCACCACCACCAGGTGGCCCGGGATCTCGGGGATGGTCAGCGCGCCCGTGCTGTCGATGATGCGCTCATGGTCGTACTTGAGGAAAGGCAGCTCCACCGGCACGGAGCCGGACGCCAGGATGACCGTCTTCGCGCGGAGGGAGCGCGCGCCGCCCCCGCCCTGCACCTCCACCGTCTCCGGCGAGGTGAGCCGGCCAAAGCCGCGCACCCACTCGATCTTGTTCTTCTTGAAGAGGAACGCCACACCGTCCGTGTTGGCCTTGACCACCGCGTCCTTGCGGGCGTGCATCTTCGGCACGTCCATCTGCGGCTCGGCGACCGTGATGCCGTGCAAGGTGCTCTTGTGGCGGATCTGGTCGAAGAGCTCGGTGCTGTCCAGCAGCGCCTTGCTGGGGATGCATCCCACGCGCACGCAGGTGCCGCCCAGCGCGCCTTCCTTCTCCACGCAGGCCGTCTTGAGGCCCAGCTGCGCGGCGCGGATGGCGGCCACGTAGCCGCCGGGTCCGCCGCCCAGGACGATCAGGTCGAATGGTTCTTCAGCCATCGGAAAGAAAGTGCGTGAGTGCGTCAGTGCGTGAGTGCGGAAGTGGTCCCGTCGCACGCGTCGTTCATCTGCTTTGATACCCCGGATCCGCGGTAGGTGCGGCGGACGGAAGCATGGGGCGCGGCGCCGTGCGGGGCAAGCGGTGGATAGGGTGCGTGCACGGCCGAGCACTCCGTCAACCAGGCGATGTCCGCGCCTAGCGAATGAATTCGCCGCAACGAGTACACGATGTCCGCCTGCGCGGACGGTCCGTCACGGGCGAGTGCCACGCCACCGGCGGACTTTCTGCAGGTATGCAGTTGAAGCCCTGTTCGCAGAGCGCGTCAGCGCGAGACAGGGCTTATCGCTTTCCCAGCGGCGGCTTCAGCCGCTCAGTCCGGATCCCCGCTCCCAACGGCAAAGGACCCGCCGGCGATCGGCGGGTCCTTCGCTTCTGCACCGCGGCCATGCGCCCGGCGCGATCCACTCACGCACTAACGCACTCCCGCACTAACGCACTTCTTCACCCCTCCAGCAGCATCTGCATCGGGTCTTCCAGCATCCGCTTTACGGTCACCAGGAAGCGGACCGCCTCGCTGCCGTCGACGATGCGGTGGTCGTAGGTCAGGGCCACGTACATGATGGGGCGGATGACGACCTCGCCGTTCACCACCATCGGCCGCTCCACGATGTTGTGCATCCCCAGGATGCCTACCTGCGGCGGGTTGAGGATCGGCGTGGACAGCATCGATCCGAACGTGCCGCCGTTGGTGATGGTGAACGTGCCGCCCTGCAGCTCTTCCAGCGACAGCTTGTTCTCCTTGGCGCGCGTGCCCAGGTCCGCGATGGCCTTTTCCAGCCCCGCGAAGCTCATCCGGTCCGCGTCGCGCACCACGGGCACCACCAGCCCCTCCTCCGCACCCACGGCGATGCCGATGTCGTAGTGGTGCTTGAGGACGATCTCGTCGCCCTGGATCTCGGCGTTGAGCCGCGGGAACTGCTTGAGCGCGCCGATCACCGCCTTGGTGAAGAACGACATGAAGCCAAGCTTGATGCCGTTCTTCTTGACGAACTCGTCCTGCCGCGTCTTGCGCAGGTCCATCACGGCCTTGAGATCCACCTCGTTGAAGGTGGTCAGGCTGGCCGTGGTCTGCTGCGCCTCCACCAGCCGCCGGGCGATGGTCTGCCGCCGGCGCGACATCCGCTGCCGCTCCTCGCGCCCCGCCTGCGCCGGTGCGGCCGGTGCCTTGGGCGCGGCGGGCT
>DASQZE010000061.1:0-7082 GCA_035638875.1 Longimicrobium sp. | reverse complement strand
CACCGGACGATTGGAAGGCATCAACAACAAGATCAAGGTGATCAAGCGGCAGGCGTACGGCTTCCGCGACGACGCCTACTTCATCCTGAAGATCAAAGGCGCCTTCCAGGGCACTCTGCAACAAAATCAGCGATGAACCGGAAAAGAACGGTGTCCCGCCGCTCACTCCGCCAGCCGCTCCACCTGCTCGCGGAGGATCCGCAGGCACAGGTCGATGGTGCGGCGGTGCGTGCGAAAGGAGAGCGCGGCCATCCGCAGGGTGAACCGCCCGTCCAGCATGGTCGACGAAAGGAAGATGCGCCCGTCGCGCCGAACGGCCTCGACGATCGCCTCGTTGACGGCGTTCGCGCGCGCGTCGTCCATGCCGGCGGGCGCCCAGCGAAAGGTGACGATGGACAGGTCCGGCTCTGGCCCCGCCTCGAACCCCAGCGCCTGCACCTCCGCGCGAAAGTAGCGGGCGAGGAGCAGCTTCTCGTCCAGCGCCGCGCGGAACGGCGCGGTGCCCACCAGCACCAGCGGCAGCCACATCCGCAGCGCGCGAAACGGCCGCGACAGCTCGGGCGACACGTCGGAAGGGGAAATCATCTCGCCGGGGTCGCCGCGGTCGGCGTCCTGCATGTAGCTGCCGGAGCCCTCGTGCGCCGCCGCCATCAGCCCGGCGTCGCGGACGAGCACCATCCCTGATCCCCAGGGCAGGAACAGGCTCTTGTGCGGGTCCAGCACCACGGAATCCGACCGCTCGATCCCCGCCAAGACGGTCCGCCCGTGCTCCGTGAGCAGGAAGAACCCGCCGTACGCCGCGTCCACGTGGTACCAGCATCCCGCACGCGACGCGACGTCCGCGATGGCATTGAGCGGATCCACCGCACCCGTGTCCGTGGTCCCCGCGGCGGCGGCCACCAGCCACGGACGCAGCCCGGCGGCACGGTCCTCCGCGATCATCCGCGCCAGTTCGTCCGCCCGCATGCGAAAGCCGTCGTCCATGGGCACCTGCCGAACGGGCGCCTCGCCCATCCCGGCGATGCGGAGCGCCTTTTCCACCGCGTGGTGCGCCTGCGATGTCAGGTAGACGACGGCCGAAGCGTAGTCCGCTCCGCGCAGCCCGTGCGCGTCGCGGGCGGTGGTGACGGCCGTGAGCGTCGCGATGCTCCCGCCGGAGACGGTGCTGCCCCCCGCGCCGGCCGGGTAGCCCACCAGGTCGGCGACCCAGCGGATGAGCCGGTTCTCCATCCGCACCGGCCCCGGCCCGGTAAAGAAGATCCCCGCGTACTTGTTGGTGACGGCGGCCAGGTAGTCCGCCAGCGCGGAGTGGTACAATCCGCCGCCGGGGATGTACGCCAGGTGCCCGGGCGATGCGGGATGCCCGCCCGGCGCCACCACCTCGCGCTCCAGCAGGCCGATCACGTCCTGCAGCCGCGCGCCGTGCTCGCCCAGGGGCATGGCCTGGATGCCCTCCCCCGTGCCGTCGTCGTCGAACGCGCCGAGCCCGTCCACGGCGCGCAGGAACCGCTCGGACGAGGCGACCACCGCGTCCCGCAGCGCGCGGCGGCGCGTGGACCCGGGCTCCAGCGACCGCGACGCGCGCTCCAGCCGGCGGATGCGCTCCAGCAGCTCCGCGCGCTCAGCCTTCGCTCCCCCGCCCTGCCCCGCGCCGGGAATCCCGCTCTCCGTCGTCGCCATCATGCGTTCGGCGCCAGGAAGGTTTGCGGAAAACACGGATTGATTGCGTGGCAGATGCCGGGCACGGCCTTGGGGTAGATCAGGCGGGGCTTCATGGGATGCGTTGCAGAGTTGGGACGGATCAGTGGAACGACGGAACGGCGCGCGCGCGATGCCGTGGCGAGTGACATCGAGAAGCTATGATCTCGATCGATCCGCCGACAGCGCCGAATCCACTCCGGCCGCCATCTGCATGGGGGTCACATCACACTCCTACTCAAGGTGCTAGGCGGCGGATGATCAAGATCCACAACAGCGGTTTTACGACTCGCCTCTGCAGCTTACAAATCGACCAGAGTTGCCTAACTGGTGATTTCACCGTTCGTATCGATAAATTCGAACTGTGGCTCGGACGAAAAAACATATTGTGCGCCGTGCATAGCGTTACGGGCGGCGCGGGATGGACATGGCCTTCGCTATTGGCTGTATGACCTGGATTCTGAAACGAGCGAGATGGACCGCGACCGCGGCGCCGACGATCCATCATTCGTCCTGTCCGTGCGCGCCCGCGAAGTGGATCAGTCGTTCGCCCTGGGACCGCGGGAGGCGCGGTCGATCTGGCGGATGGCGCCCAGGTGATACGCCAGGTGCGCGATGCTGCCCACCATCCCGTTCAGCTCGATCTCCATGACCTCGCGCGGCGTCCCGACCGTGGCGAGCCAGCGATGCGCCTCGTCCGCCAGGTCCGTGCGCAGCTGCTGCCACTCGGCATCGGACACGGACGTCGTTTCCCAGCTCTTGCTCCAGTCCGCGTCCCGGAACGGGTTCTCGCCGCCGGACCAGCGGTTCATCAGCGACAGGCCGTAGCGCAGGTGGTCCACGTGCGCCGCGATGGTCGCCCCGCCGTCCGAGGACTGCGAGGCGTCGTCCGCGGAAAGCCGGTCCAGCGAGCGCAGCAGGCCGGCATCGCCGCCGTTGAGCATGAACGCGCCCCCCTCCGGCGCGCCGTCCACCAGCTCCGAAAGGAGCGTGGTCATCATCCCGGTGATCTCGCTCGTGTTCATTTGCCTCCTGGGGTGGCCGGGGATTGGATGCGAACGCGCGAGAGGATGGGCCGATGCACCACGGGCGCGCAAGGGATGCCCCCGCGCGCCCGTGTTTTCCATCCGCGCGCCGGGAATCAGCTCCCGGCGCGTCCTTCATCCACCGCTACGCCGTGGCCAGCGCGAAGTGCTCGCCCAGCCACGCCTGCCAATCTGATTCCGCCTGCGCGGCGGCGGCGGGCGCGCCGGGGCCGTACAGGTACAGGCGCATGGCCAGGTACACCTGCCCGCCCATGGCATGCGGCACCAGGTGCGCGATGCCCGGCACCGGCTCGTCCAGCCGGATGAGCAGGTCTTCCGGCCACGCCGGCTGCCCCGCCCACTCCACCGTCCCCGCCAGCCGCGGCGCATCCACCGGCGTGCCCACGCGCTGCCCCACCGTCGTGCCGAACAGCCCCAGCGGGCGGGTCCACGCCTCCCACGCGGCCTCCTTGGGCAGCGGCGCCACCCCCATCAGCTGCGCCTGCACGCCGTGCTGGCCGCGAAAGTGGGTCAGGTACAGCCGCAGCACGCGAAAGAACGACAGCCATCCGTACGTGTGGCCCTCGTACTGGTTGTCCCACGCGTCACTGTCCGTGAACCAGCTGTGCACCACCCGGACGACGCACGTGCCCCCCTCGCGCGCCTCCACGATCCACTCCGTGGCCACCGGGGGCACGTCCGGCCCCACCTCGTCGCGGCTGTCGGCGACGAAGCTGTGCGGCGGATTCCACTTGCTGATCTGCGCCAGCGAGTCCATCCCCGGCCCAAAGCTGCATACCACGGAGCCACCCACGCGCTCCTCCACCTGCGCGGGCACGAACCAGGACGTGATGCCGGGGCCGGTCGCGATGGCATCCCACACCTCCTCCGGCGTGCCGGGGACCTCCACTTCGGCCTGGACGTAGCGGCGGCCGGATTCGTCCTTGTGTACGGGCATCAGTTCTCCTGGGAGGGGGGTTCGACGGGCAGCGGGTGCGCGACGATCACCAGCCGGTGCGGCCGGCCGCCGGGCGCCTGCGCGTCGTGGTAGCGGGCAGACAGGGTCTTGACCGCCTGCGTGAGCTCGTGCGTGAACGCGGCCCGGTCCGCGGGCGAGCGGAACCGGATCTCGGTGTCGATGGAAAGGGTCGCCAGGTTCTTTCCCGCCGCCTGGGCCCCGCGCAGCAGCCCGCTCACCTCGCGGATGATGCGGGCGGCCAGGGCCACCAGGTAGCTGGCGGACAGGCGGTCGCCGCGCTCCGGCCCGGCGGCCGCGGGCCCCATGGCGCCGGGCGCGACCAGGTACGAGGCCGCGCTGGCCACCAGCAGGCGCTCCGTGATGCCGCCCCACCGGCGCGTGCCGGCCTCCCGTACCAGCCCGTGCGCCTCCAGGGCGCGCAGGTGGTAGTTGACCTTTTGCCGCGTGATGCCGACGCGCGACGCCAGCCCCGCGGCAGAGGCGGGCTCCGCGAGCTCCGCCAGCAGCCGGCTGCGCACCGGCTCCAGCGCGACCACCGCGGCGGCCGGATCGTCGATGACTTCGAGATCGTTCATGGCCCAATCCTAGCCTTGACAATATTAGTTGTCAAGGAGGAGGGGAGGATGCGGATCGATGCGCGGGAAGGGCTACGGCCGAACGGATCAGACATCCGGCCTGAGCGGTTGAAGCCCGCCGCAACAACGGCGGAAAGCCCCACAAACTGCGTGGGGCTTCAACAGCGTCAGCAGCGGAATCCGGCCGGTCAGCCGCCACGGGCCTGAACCCTCATCCCGAGAACGGCGCCCGTGCAGGGAGCCTGCACCGTCCCCCGGCACTCCGCCCGTGACGGGAGTCCGCGCAGGCGGACTTTGTGTGTTTGTTGCGGCGAATTCATTCGCTCTGCCCAGCCGTGAACCTCGCCTCTTGCCGATCCCGGAACCCGGCTTCCCCGCCCCGCCAGCAACCCGGCCTCCCCACCGCCATGGAGCCTAGCCGCAGACCTCCTATCCACCTGCGAATCAGGCCTTTGCGCGCTGATCCCGGTACGGCATGCCCGTTGCTCGTGGCCGCCCCCCACGAACGGCGCTTCCACGAGCCAGGAGACGACGCATGCGAGCGATGGTGTACCGCGGGCCGTACCGCATCCGGGTGGAGGAGAAGGACATTCCGCCCATCGAGCACCCCAACGACGCCATCGTGCGGGTGACGAGGGCGGCCATCTGCGGCTCCGACCTGCACATCTACCACGGGATGATGCCGGACACGCGCGTGGGCCAGACGTTCGGCCACGAGTTCATCGGCGTGGTGGAGGAGGTGGGCCCCTCCGTGCAGACCCTGAAGCGCGGCGACCGCATCATGGTGCCGTTCAACATCTTCTGCGGATCGTGCTTCTTCTGCTCGCGAAAGCTGTACGCCAACTGCCACAACGTGAACCCCAACGCCACGGCCGTGGGCGGCATCTACGGCTACTCGCACACCACGGGCGGCTACGACGGCGGCCAGGCGGAGTTCGTCCGCGTGCCCTTTGCCGACGTGGGACCCAGCATCATCCCCGAGTGGATGGACGAGGACGACGCCGTGCTGCTGACGGACGCCCTGCCCACCGGCTACTTCGGCGCGCAGCTGGGCGACATCCAGGCGGGCGACGTGGTGGTGGTGTTCGGCGCGGGGCCGGTGGGACTGTTCGCGGCCCGCTCGGCGTGGCTGATGGGCGCGGGGCGCGTGATCGTCATCGACCACCTTGAGTACCGGCTTGAAAAGGCGCGCGAGTTCGCCTTCGCGGAGACGTACAACTTCGCGGAGTACGACGACATCGTGCTGCACATGAAGAAGATCACCGACTGGCTGGGCGCCGACGTGGCCATCGACGCCGTGGGCGCCGAGGCGGACGGCAGCTTCATGCAGATGGTGACGGCGTCCAAGCTCAAGCTGCAGGGCGGGTCGCCCGTGGCGCTGAACTGGTGCATCGACTCCGTTCGAAAGGGCGGCACGGTTGCCGTGGTGGGCGCGTACGGCCCCCTGTTCAGCGCCGTCAAGTTCGGCGACGCCATGAACAAGGGGCTCACCATCCGCGCCAACCAGACGAGCGTAAAGCGCCACTGGCCGCGGCTGTTCGAGCACGTGCGCAACGGCATCTTCAAGCCCAGCGACATCATCACGCACTGGGTGCCGCTGGAGCACATCGCCGAGGGCTACCACATGTTCAGCGCCAAGCTGGACAACTGCATCAAGCCCATCGTGGTCCCGAACTGAGGGAGGATACGGACGATGTCAGATCTGACCGAAGGGCTGCGGGGCACGCCGGAGGAGCGCGGCCTTCCCCGGGCGTACTGGGCGGCGACCACGCGCGCCGCGCCGTCGCTGGACGAGGTGCGGGCGCGCGTCCCCGGCTGGGGCGGGGACCTGGACTACGCGGACCGGCCCGCGGTACCCATGGAGGACTTCGACCCGGGCGCCACCAACGCGCACTGGGACTTTCCCGAGCAGCAGCCGGAAAAGTGGCCGCGGGAGATGTCGCCGGAGCACGGGATTTTGCCGCCCGTGTTCGGCACGGGGCAGCCGCCGCGGGGCATCTCGGGCGTCATACGCCGCTACGCCTACACGCTGAGCGAGGCGCGCGCCTCGCACTGGCTGCTGCTGCTGGCGGCGGACCGGGTGGACGTGCTGGAGAGCAGCGTGGAGTCCGCGCTCAAGGGCAGGCCGGACAACCCGCTCGCGGAATCCGGCGTCTTCGCCGAGTTCACGCGCCACGGCATCCGCTCGCGGGCCGGAAAGAACCGCGCGGACGTAAAGCACCAGTGGATGGACCCGCTGATCGTGGCCGTGCCATGGGTGATCGGCGGGTTTGCCGCGTTCGCCGCCGGCCGCGCCCTGTCGCGCGCCCTTGGTGCCAGCGACGAGGGCGAGTTCCGCCGGGCCGTGCGCGCGCGCCGGGAGTCGGCGCGGAGGTCGCAGTCGGACCTCGATGCGGACTACGCCCGCAGCGGCGACGACGACTGGGCGGCGCCGGCGTACTGAGCCGCGACCCGAAAAGGCACGGCACTCACCCGGAGGAAACGGAGAACGGCGCTCCGCCTCCATTCCCTCCGGGTGAGTGCCGTTTCTTTCCACGGCGCCGGGATGAGTCGGCGCTCGCACACTCCGCGATGCGGGTGCAGCCGGCGAATCGCATCGACGCGCGTCTGGAACTCCCCGCGCGGCCATCCCGCGACGTCATCCGGGTTCCGGCGCGGGCACAGTCTTATACCATTTCTCTTGATTATTTGTTCACTTCGTTTACATTTGGTTCACCTTCAACCGGAGGCTGGACCGATGTCGCAATGGGATTTCCCGCCGATCAAGGAATCCGCCGAGGAACTGCTCGTCCTGCTCAAGCATGA
>DASQZE010000060.1:0-7261 GCA_035638875.1 Longimicrobium sp. | reverse complement strand
CGGCCACCGCCTGGCCGTTCACCGTCAGTGCACCCAGCGACGGCCCGCGAAAGTCCAGCACCAGGTCGCCCGCGGCGTCCGCCCGCTGAAAGGTAGCCGTCACGCGGCCGGGGGCGCTGTCCTCCGCCGTCACGTCCAGCTCCAGCAGGTAGCGCACGTCGCTGAGCGTGGACGCCCGGTGGCGCGCCAACTCCAGCGAGACGCCGGGCTGCATCAGCTCGTCCAGGGAGGGAACGCGCGGCGCCTGCGCGCTCACGGCCGGCACCCGGGCCGCGGCGAGCAGGAGGAGGAAAGCGGCGATGCGTGCATTGCGGGATATCGTCATCTACAGGTCCTTCGATGGATCACAGTCCGCGGATCAGGCCAGCCCGGGATGAGCAGCGCGCCGCCCGGCAGCACCTGCTGCCCCGCGTTCGTACGGGATTGCCACTCCCGTCACTCTCGACGCGTGCCAATCGGCCACGGGAGCACGGCGGCCCCCAGTGTGGTGCCGCGCGGCGGCCACGGCGGATGCCGGGGTCGTGCCAAGGGCAAACCTCGGAATGAGACGGATGCGGGCCAGGGTCCAAAGGTAGACGCGCGCCGCCCCGCTGGACAAGCGGAGCGGCGCGCGGGGGAACGGTGGGAGGACGGGCGGATTCGCGATCAGTCCGCCGCGAGCGCCTCCGCTGCGTAAACGTCGTCTTCTTCGAAGTCGCGGCGTGGCAGCGGCTCTATCTTCTCGATCTCGGCCATGGCGGGGGAGTGCAGCGCGTGCCACATATCCCACCGTAGCTGGTGGTTGAGCCAATACTCCACGGACATGTTGAAGAGCCTGGACAGGCGAAGTGCGGTGTCGGGCGTGATGCCACGCCTTCCGTTCACCAGCTCGTTCACGCGGACGTAGGAGACGCCGATGCGCTTTGCGAGCTCGGCCTGCGTCATGCCCAGCGGCTGGAGGAACTCTTCCAGCAGCATCACGCCCGGGTGGAAGGGCTCCCGGTTGCCGGGGAGCCGGACCGCCAGCTTGATCGTCTCCATAGGGTGACCTTCCTTTGTGCGGGACTCAATGGTAATCCGTGATCTCGACGGCTGCGAAACCCTCGTCCATCCACTGGAAGCAGATGCGGTATTGGAGGTTGATCCGGATGCTCCATTGTCCGGCCCGATCACCAGTCAGCTTTTCAAGCCGGTTCCCGGCGGCTCGGTCAGCTCGAGAAGGGTCACGGCGGCGTCGAGGTGGTGCAGCTTACGGGCAGCGACCCTCCACAGGTGCTGCGGGCACGTTGTTCTCGCATTGCGCGTGTCATTCGCTTCGAAGACGTCGCGGGTGCCTTCATCCTTGAACGATACGATCATGGCGGTCGCGGGGCTCGGGTGGGCGGCGGCGGCCCTCCACGAATCACCCTCATGCGACTATAACGGATAACGTTATACGTATCAACAAGAGTGCGTCGTGGACGGTCGGCGCGGCAACCTGCGCGACGCCGCGTATCTTCCGCGATGGCCGTTACAAAGCTCGTCCGGACGGTGGCGCAATGTGCACGACGTAAACAGCCCGGCACGCGACCTGCGCCCGCGCGGCAGCCATGACGAATCCCAAGATCTTCCTGATGAGCCCCGCCTACAGCGGCGGCAAGCGCGGGCAGGTGGTAATGCGCGACGCCGCGCAGTTCCCCCTGGCGCAGCAGCTGCGCTCGCCGGGCGGGGCACCGCTGGGCGAGGTGTTCAGCTTCCTCAGCGGGCTCTACTTTCGCGGCAAGATGGCGTACGTCCGGGCGTTCTCCGCGCCGCCGGCGGGGCTGCCGGGGGCGCTCGTCATCACCCCCACGCGGGGGCTGGTGCCGCCGGAATCGCCCATCACCGTAGAGGTGCTGCGTGAGTTCGCGGAGCTGGGCGAAGTGGCGCTGGACAATCCCCGCTACCGCCGCCCCCTGGAGCAGCATGCACAGGCCCTGGACGAGGCGGCCGGGCCCGGGACGTGCTACGTGCTGCTGGGAAGCATCGCCAGCGACAAGTACGTGAACGTGCTCACCAGCATCTACGGCGAACGCCTGCTCTTCCCGCTCGACTTCGTGGGCCGCGGCGACATGAGCCGCGGCGGGCTCATGCTGCGCGCCGCGGCGGACGGGCCGGAGCTGGAGTACGCGCCCGTGCTGGGGGCCATCCGCAAGGGAAAGCGGCCCCCGAAGCTGCAGCCCCGCTCGTGGAAAGGAAGCCCGTGACGCCACGCGCCGCCCCGCAGTCCGCATCCGGCGCCCCCGCCCAGAAGCCGGCCGCCAGGAAGCCGGTCGCGCGGAAACCGTCCGCCTCGCCCAACGTGGCCGAGGCGGACGCATCGCCCGGCATCATCCCCGAAAAGGGAAAGCAGTGCGAGGTGCGGGTGGGCGGCCGGTCCGTGCGGCTGACCAACCTGCACAAGATGTTCTGGCCGGAGCTGGGCATCACCAAGGGCGACCTGCTGCGGTACTACGTGCAGGTGGCGCCCTGGCTGCTGCCCCACCTGAGCGATCGCGCCATGGTGATGAAGCGGTATCCCAACGGCTGGAAGGGTCCGTTCTTCTTCATGAAGCGCACGCCCGAGGGCGCGCCGGAGTGGCTGAAGACCTGCTCCATCGAGCACGCCAGCAAGAGCGTGATCGACTTTCCCATGGTGCAGAACCTGGCGTCGCTGCTGTGGGTGGTGAACCTGGGCTGCATCGACCTCAACCCCTGGTACGCGCGCTGCGACGACACGGATCTCCCCGACTTCCTGCACTTCGACCTGGATCCGGTGGAAGGCGCGGACTTCGCGCGGGTGCGGGAGACGGCGCTGATGGTGCGCGACAACCTGCGTCGGCTGGGGATGAAGTCGTACGCCAAGACCACGGGGTCGTCGGGCATCCACGTGTACGTGCCCATCGTCCGCGGGCCCACGCAAAAGCAGGTGTGGAGCTTTGCCAAGGAGTTCGCCCGGGCCATGGAGAAGATGGCCCCCGCGCTGGTGACGGCGGAGTACCGCATCGCAAAGCGGCCGCACGGGAGGGTGCTGGTGGACTACAACCAGAACGCCTGGGGGCGCACCCTCTCGTCCATCTACTCCGTCCGGGCCAAGCCCGGCGCCACCGTCTCCATGCCGGTGACGTGGGAGGAGATCGAGGGCGGCGTGGAGCTGGAGGAGTTCGACCTGCGCAACGCCCCTGCCCGCATCCGCAGGAACGGCGACCTTTGGAAGCCCGTCCTGGCCAGGCGCGGCCGCTTCGACCTGGGTGACCTGCTGTGAACCTTCCCATCGCGACGGACTACCCGCCGGCGGAAAGCGAGCAGGCGGACGCGCTCCCCACGGGCGAGGGGTGGCAGTACGAGCCCAAGTGGGACGGCTTTCGCCTGCTCGCATTCCGCGACGGGGACGAGGTGGACCTGCGCTCCAAGGCCGGCAAGCCCCTGGGCCGCTACTTTCCCGACGTGGTGGAGTCGCTCCGCGCGCTCAAGGCCAGGCGCTTCGTGCTGGACGGAGAGATCGTCGTGCCCGTGGGCGACACGCTCTCGTTCGAGGAGCTGCAGCTGCGCCTGCATCCCGCCGCGAGCCGGGTCGCCAAGCTGGCGGCCGCGCACCCCGCCATCGTGGTGGCGTTCGACCTGCTGCTGGGGCCCCGCGGCGGCGCGCTGACGGACCGGCCCCTGGCGGAGCGGCGGGCGAAGCTGGAGGCGTTCGCGGAGCAGTTCTTTACCCCCGGCGGTCCGGTGCGCCTGTCGCCTGCCACGCCGGACGTGGAGCGCGCGGCGGGGTGGCTGGAGCGCGGAGAGAAGGGGCTGGACGGCGTGATGGCCAAGCGCCTGGAGCTGCCCTACCTTGCCGGCGAGCGCACGGGGATGGTCAAGGTCAAGAACGTGCGCACGGTGGACTGCGTGGTGGGCGGATTTCGCTACGCGCAAAAGGAGCCGATCGTGGGCTCGCTGCTCCTGGGGCTGTACGGGGACGACGGGCTGCTGCACCACGTGGGCTTTGCCTCCGCCATTTCCCGCGAGGAGCGCCGCGAGCTCACGCCGAAGCTCGAGGCGTTGAAGCGGGCGCCCGGCTTTACCGGCAACGCGCCGGGCAGGCCCAGCCGGTGGAGCGCCATGAATCCGCGGAGCACGGAGTGGGAGCCGCTGGCGCCGGAGCTGGTGGTGGAGGTGGGATACGATGCGTTCACGGGCGGCCGCTTTCGCCACGGAACGCGCTTCATGCGCTGGCGGCCTGACAAGGCGCCGGAGCAGTGCACCTATGCCCAGCTGGGCCCCGCCGGCCGCTCGTCGCTGCGGATGCTGGCGGGCTGAAGGTCCGCGAAGTCGGCGCCGGGGAAGAAGATCCGCCCGGCGCGGACGTCTCCCTCCAACCCGTTGCCGCACGCCCGTTTGCCGCGTAGCAGAGGCGACGGACCCCATCATTGTGATGCACGATTTTCCCCGCGGGGTTTGACGAGGCGGCGGAAGGGGCGCATATTCGTGGCCCATCCGGAACTCTTCCGGTAGCGCGCACGGCTGTACGCGCGCAAAATCACCCGTTCGAAAGAGAACGAGCGATGAAGAAAGCGATCATTTTCGCGGCCGTCGCCACGGCCGCCCTGGCGGGAACCGCGCAGGCCCAGGTCTGCGCCGGCTTCCCCTCGTCCGACCGCGGCTTCTACTTCGGCGGCCGCGCGGACTTCCCCGAGGGAGGCGACTCGTACGGCGTGGAGGCGGCGTACAACGCGTCCGGCCCCCTGTCCGTGTTCGGCGGCCTGAACGTGGTGTCGGCCGAGGGTGGCGGCGACGACGACGAGTCCGTCAACGTGTACCGCGTCGGTGCGGCCGTGGAGCTCGCTTCGCTGGGGATGATGATCGGGCCCCGCGTCTCGGTGTGCCCCACGGCGGAGGTGAACTGGTTCTCGGAGAGCGACGTCACGTTGATGCAGATCCCCATCGGCGTGGGCGTCGGCGTGGACCTGGGCGTTCCCGTCGGGCCGTCCATCTCCGCCTACGCGGTTCCCGCGGTGGTCATCAGCCGCCTGCAGGTGGAGGATGACAATCCGCTCTTCGAGGACGAGTCGCAGACGGACTTTGGTATCCGTGGCGGCGTGAACGTGGGCTTCGGGTTGTTCACCGTGGGCGGCGAGGTGCAGCACGTGTTCGTGGACGACTCCGATCCCGTGTTCGGCATCCGCGTGGGCGTGCGCCTCTGAGCGATTGACGCGAGCGAACCGCCGGGCGTGCTTCCGGGCGCGCCCGGCGGTTTTTTTTCGTTGCTGGATGAACATCCGTCGTTCCGCGCCCGGGAAGGCCGGGCGCAAGTCCATCGAACACCGTCGGGGAAAACCATCATGCGTACGCTGTTGATGCTGTCCGCCGCGCTGCTGCTCGCCGCGCCCGCCGTGGCCGCGCAGACGTCGCCGTTCTCGCTGGAGGTGCGCGGGCGCGCCGCCTTTCCCACGGGCGACTTTGGCGAGGAGGAGGACGGCATCGGGGTAAAGACCGGGTGGGGCGGCACCGTCGAGGGGCTCTACCAGGCCACGCCGCTCCTGGGCGTGTACGCGGGGTACGGCTACACGCGCTTTCCCACGGACCTGGGCGAGCTGGAGGAGCTGCTGGACGACGCCTCCATCGACATCACGGACGCGGGCTTCGACGCGGGCGCCCGGATCACCCTGCCGGTGCTGAACGGCGGCGCCTTTGTCCGCGGCGGCCTGGTGTACCACCGCGCGGCCGTGGACCTGTCGGAGGAGCTGCAGGAGTTCTTCGAGGCCGTGGAGCCCGCGTTCAACGAGGACGACCTGGAGAGCGGCTGGTCGCTGGGCTACCAGCTGGGCGCGGGCGCGCTCGTTCCGCTGGGGCAGCGGCTCTCCGCTTCCGTGGGCGCCGCCTACACGCGCTACGAGCCGGAGTTCGAGGACGGCAGCACCACGGAGGTCTCCTCCGACGGCGCGCTGTCGTACGCCAGCGTGGAAGTGGGGCTGCAGATCCGGCTGTGACCTCCGCCGTGGCGGAATGACACCGGGCGCTGTCCTCTCCAGGGGGCGGCGCCCGGTCCGCATCCGCCGCAACCCGTTGCGGCACAACGACCCGGCATCCGGCACCCCGCATGCCTTTTCCCCCACCGCCCGCCGTGGACGGCGGGCAAACGCACCCTGATCCCCGGTTTCATGCCCATGCGCTCCATCGCCCCCACCCCGCGCGGCCTGGCCGCCGCCTTCGTCCTGGCCTGCGCCGCCCTGGTGGCGCCGCCGGCCCACGCACAGCTCGCCATCGAGGCGCGCGGCGGCATCGCCACGCCGCGCGACGCCTTTACGAACGACGTGGATGCGGACGGCGGCTACTCCACCGAGGTGTCGCTCACGGTGGGGTCGCCGCTGCCGTTCGTGGGGCTGTACGGCGCGTGGCAGCAGGTCAAGTTCGACCGCGACGGCGGCGGGGAGAGCGTGGTGACGGACCAGGGGTGGACGGGCGGCGTGCGCGTAAGCGTGCCCACGCCGTTCATCCCCATCGACCCGTGGATCCGCGCGGGCATCGTGGCGCACGAGCTGGAGGCGGGCGGGCTGGAGGGCGGCGGTGACAGCGGCGTGGGCATGGAGGTGGCCGGCGGGTTGCGCGTGCAGGTGGGGAGCCGCATTGCCCTTACGCCCGGCGTGAGCTGGACGCGCTACGGGTTCGACGACGAGACGGTGACGGACGGCAAGGTGAACGTGGAGTACCTGCGGGTGGACGTCGGGGTTCGCTTCGGCTTCTGATTCCACCCGCTGCAGGGCCGGGGCTTGAAACCCGGGAGCAGGCGTTTGCGTCCTGCACCGCCGGTGCGACGGCATCCAGTGCGGCATGGGCCGCGGTGACCGATATCTACAATCCAAGGAGACACACGTGAAGCGTACGATTGCTCTTTCCGCCCTGGTCGCGGGCGCGCTGCTTTCCGCGGGACATCTGAGCGCGCAGTCCGACAACAGCGGCTTCATGCTCAACCTGCACCTGCTGGGCAACGGCGTCAGCGGCGTGGGCGCCGAGGCGGAGATGGAGAACGGCGGCGGGCTGGGAGTGGCGCTGGGCTACGGCTTCAACGACCGCGTGGCGCTGTACCTGAACGTGGACGCGGCCGAGATCGAGTACGACGAGGACGTGGAGGCGGACGAGGACAGCTACGCCGCCGTCACGGCCGACATTGGCGTGCGGATGAACTTCGGCAACGAGGGGATGAAGCTGCGCCCGTACATCAACGCGGCGTTCTCCGGCCTGGTGCTGGGCGAAGAGGGCGAGATCGCCGCCGGAGAGGGTGGACACCACCTCTTCGCCGGCG
>DASQZE010000059.1:0-14635 GCA_035638875.1 Longimicrobium sp. | reverse complement strand
CCCCAATGCTCGCTTCCCCAACAAAAAGCCGCCCGACGGCGGCGGGGAAAATCTTCATAGCGGGGGCGGGATTCGAACCCGCGACCTTCGGGTTATGAGCCCGACGAGCTACCAGGCTGCTCCACCCCGCGACAAGGACGCTAAATGTATCGCGCCCGGCTTCATCCGTCAACCCCCTTGTTCAGGGGCCTTTCTGCCGGGCCTCGCAACGGACGTCCTCCGCTGCGAGACGACTAAGATATCCCGATCCGGGTTTTCTTCAAGCCCTTGACACAATTCCACATCTACGTTAGCGGCCAGCAACCGGGCCGGTTCATCCGTTTCCACCGGCATTCTGGACATCGATCCACCCGCATTCCGCTCCCCGCACCGCCAATCGCCGGCGCGTTCCGCTCCTGGCCGGTGCGCGGTGCAGCGGATGCCGATGGCAGCGCAGACCGCTGGATGGAATCGCCCGCGTTGCTTTCCTGAAGGCGGCGCGCCGGTTCCGTCCCGCGCACAGGTCATCTGTCGCCGACCGAAGGATCTACCATCCCGTGCCCAGACAGAGACGTCCTCGAACGGATCCTGGCCGTGACGGATCGTTTTTCATCCTCCGAGACGCTCGTCCGAGTCCGTCCCGAGACGGGATGCTTACGTCGCGGAGGAGTTCGGTGCGCGCGTGCGGCGGTCATGCGCGGGAGAGCAGATCCTTCGGTCGGCGCAGGGGATCGTGCACGGGCGAGTGACGGCGGCGCCTCGCCCAGGAAAACAAGGGTAGGGTTACGAAACCGCCGCTCGTCAGTTCAGGAAGCGGCCTTCGTCGGCGAGCTGGCGGAGCAGGGCGCCGCGCTCGTTCTCGGCGTTGGCCAGGCGGCGCAGGGCATCGGTGGCGGGGCGGCGGGCGGCGCACGCATCGCAGGCCAGAAAGCGGTCGTCCCACATCCACTCCTCCGTCCACGTGCCCGTGCAGTCGGCGACGGCGTGGCGTAGCGGCTCGGGGACGGGGGGCGCTTCCGGATCGGCCACCTCCAGCACGGGCTCGAAGTGGCAGGCAAAGCAGGTCAAGGTATGCGGCAGGTCGATGCGCGCGCCCACGGACATGCTCAGCTGCCGGCCGCAGCGCGGGCACACGCCCACGAACCAGCGCACCCGGTACCGCCCCGTCCAGAACATGTGGGCCAGGTACGCGCCCGTGCACACGCAGAGCACCGGCCACGGGTAGTACGGCGGCACCAGGATGGACCAGGGCGCCAGCACCCAGAAGAGCACCAGCGAGCCGACGGACTTGACCAGGCGCTCGGGCAACGGCTGGTACGCCAGCCCCACGCGCGCGGGCGCGGGCGGGTAGGCGCGCAGCACCATCTGCACCGGCGGGGCTTCGGTCGGGGCGTGCATCGGGTTCTCACCTCCGGGTCGTTCTTCGTGCCGTCCTAAGATAGAACCGGAGCCGCCCCTCCTCCAGTGCCCGCGGATGGATCAGCAAGGAAGACGCCCATGGACCGGGACGACGCTGATGCGCCGGACGCGCGAAAGCCCGGATCTCTCGCGGAGATCCGGGCTTTCGACTACAGCCGCCGCCCGATCGCAGCCGTCGTTCTCAGCCCCCGGCGGAGTCGGCGGGCGGGGCGGCGGGGCCGGCGGGGACGGCGGGCGCGGCGGCGCGGACGAACACCGTGGCCTGCGACGTCGTGACGCCCGCCCCGCGGTCCCGCGCCGTGATGTAGACGGTGAGGCTGGTGTCCTTGCTGATGGCCGGCGCCGGCAGGGAGTCGCGGATCCACCCGTCCGGGCTGGATCGCGACGCGGTGGCGGCGGCGTCCTCGTCCAGCCCCAGGCCGTATGCATAGGGCGGCGCGCCGCCGCGGATGAAGGCCATCACGGGCACCATCCCGCCGCCGATGGTATCGGCCGAGGGCGGCACGGCGATCTGCACGGGGCCGCCGCTGCCCACCGGCCCCTCCTGCTCGGACTTGATGGACCCGAAGTAGAAGCCGATGATCGTCCCGAAGATGCCCAGCAGCAGCGACAGCACCTCCTTGGCACGGGCGAAGTTCTCCTTTGCGGTGTCTCCCCCCGGGCTGATGAGCGCCGCCAGGATCAGCACCACCACGCCGCCGATGGTGCCCACGGCAAACAGGTAGGTGATGAGCCCGCGCGCATACAGCCCGTTCTGCAGGTTCTGCAGGACGTTGCCCCGGTCCAGGCCCAACACCGTGGCGGCGATGAGCAGGATGACGGCCCCCAGGATCATCAGCGCCGCGAGCGGCACCGGCTGCAGAATGGGCGCGTGGAGCCAGGATGGCCGTTCGGGCGGCGGCGGCTGATGGGGCTGCGCCGTCGGCTGCGGCGGGTCCTGCGGCCGGGGCACTGGTTCCGTTTCCGGCTGCGGCTGGGCCGGCGATGGTGGCGGACTGGACGGCGATTGCGGCGGCGGAGTCGATTCGGACATGCGTGCGCTGGGGCTTGGGCGGAGGGGGGGGTGCTGCGGGAGAGGCTCTGCGCAGCGCAAGATAAGGCGTATTCCAGCAGGAACAACGATCACGACAACTGCAACCGCGACAGCCGCAGGCCTCGCGCCCCGAAAAGCGACGAGCCCCGATCCGGCGGACCGGATCGGGGCTCTTTGCATCCAGCTTCTACGGCGGATCAGCCGATGACGAGGTTCACCAGGCGGTCGGCGACGAAGATCGTCTTGCGCACCTGCTTGCCCTCGATCCACCGCTGCACGTTCTCATCCGCCAGGGCGGCGTCGCGTGCCTCGGCCTCGGCGATGCCGCGCGCCATCTCCATCCGCGCGCGCACCTTGCCGTTCACCTGCACCACGAACTCCACGGTGTCGGCCACGGCCTTCGCCGGGTCGTACGCCGGCCAGCGCGCCTCCACGAAGATGGATTCCGTGTGGCCCAGGCGCTCCCACAGCTCCTCGGCCACGTGCGGCGCGATGGGCGCCACCAGTCGCACCAGCGGCTCCACGGCGGCGCGCTCGGGAACCCGGCCGCCGGCGCGGACCACGTTCAGGTACTCCATCATGGCCGCGATGGCCGTGTTGTAGCTGAGCACCTCCAGGTCGTCGCCCACCTTCTTGATGGTGGCGTGCAGCTTCTGCTCCACCTGCGGCTCCAGCGGCCGGTCCTTCGACGACAGGACCGAGTCCCACAGCCGCGTGAGGAAGTTGTACGGGCCGGTGATGCCGCCCTCGCGAAAGTCGCCCCCCTCCTGGTACGGGCCGATGAACATCAGGTACAGCCGCATGGTATCGGCGCCCCACTCGGCGATGTAGTCGTCGGGGACGATGACGTTCCCCTTGTTCTTGGACATCTTCGCCCCGTCCTTGACGATGAGCCCGTGCGCCCGAAAGCGGGTGAACGGCTCCTCGAACCCGATGTGCCCCATGTCGTGCAGGGCCATGGTTACGAAGCGCGCGTACAGCAGGTGCAGCACGGCGTGCTCGTTGCCGCCGATGTAGCTGTGCACGGGCAGCCAGCGCTTCACGATCTCCGGGTCGAACGGCACCGTGTCCGAGTCCGTGCACGGATAGCGCAGAAAGTACCAGGCGCTGTCCAAAAAGGTGTCGCTCACGTCCGTCTCGCGGCGCGCGCGGCCCCCGCACGACGGGCAGTCCGTGAGGTACCACTCCTCGTGGCGCGCCAGCGGCGAAATGCCCGACGCGTCCGGCTTGAAGTCCTCGATCATGGGCAGCACCACGGGCAGCTGGTCCTCGGGCACGGGGACCACGCCGCACGCATCGCAGTACAGGATGGGGATGGGCGGACCCCAGTAGCGCTGCCGGCTGATGGTCCAGTCGTGCAGGCGGTAGTTGATCCGCTTTTCTCCCAATCCCATCCCCGCCAGCCACTCCGTCACCGCGGACATGGCCTCGTCCACGGCCATCTCGTCGAACTGCCCGCTGTTCACCAGCCGGCCGGGGCCCGTGTAGGCCTCCGGCAGCGGCGTGCCGCCGTCCTCCCCCTCCGGCGCGACCACGCGCACGATGGGCAGACCGAACTGCGTGGCGAACTCGAAGTCGCGCTCGTCGTGCCCGGGCACGGCCATGATGGCGCCCGTGCCGTACTCCATCAGCACGTAGTCGGCGATCCAGACGGGGACTTCCTGCTTCGTCGCGGGATTGACGGCGTATCCACCCGTCCACACGCCCGTCTTGGTCTTGTCCGCCTTTTTGCGCGTGACCAGGTCCTGCGACGACGCCTGCCTGCGGTACGCGTCCACGGCCTCGCGCTGCGCGTCGGTGGTGATGCGGTCCACCAGCGGGTGCTCGGGCGCCAGCACCATGTACGTGGCGCCGAACACGGTGTCCGGCCGCGTGGTGAAGACGCGGATCACGGGCTTCTCCGCCTCGATCCTGGCGCCCTCGTGCCGGTCATCCGCCACCTTTGCGCGGGCGATGGGGAACTGCAGCTCGGCGCCCTCGCTGCGGCCGATCCAGTTCTCCTGCGCCTTGCGGGTGGTATCGGACCAGTCCAGCGTCTTCAGGTTCTCCAGCAGCCGCCCGGCAAAGTTCGTGATCTTGAAGAACCACTGCGACAGGAAGCGCATTTCCACGGGCGTGTCGCACCGCTCGCACAGCCCGCCCACCACCTGCTCGTTGGCCAGCACCGTCTGGCAGCTGGGGCACCAGTTGACGGGCGCCTCCTTCTTTTCCGCCAGGCCGGCCTTGTACAGCTGCAGAAAGATCCACTGCGTCCACCGGTAGTACTCGGGCGCGGTAGTGTCGACGGTGTGGCTCCAGTCGTACATCAAGCCCACGCGGCGCAGCTGCCTGGTGAAGCGCTCCACGTTGCGGGGGATGAGCTCGGCGGGGTGGATGCCCTGCTTGAGCGCGAAGTTCTCGGAGTGGATGCCGAACGCGTCGAAGCCGATGGGCTCGAACACCTGGTAGCCCTGCAGGCGCTTGAAGCGGCCGTGGATGTCGGCGCCCGTAAAGGCGTAGATGTTCCCCACGTGCAGCCCCTCGGCCGACGGGTAAGGGAACATCATCAGGTTGTAGAAGGGCTTCTGGGCGGACCGCAGCTCGTCGGCGGTCCACTGGTTGATGCCCTGCTCTTCCCAGCGCTGCTGCCACTTCCGCTCGACTTCGGCGGGGTGGTAGCTGGCGGTGACGTGGGTGCCTTCGCTCGTGCTCATGGGCCGACTGTGATGATGCGGGGATGAAAGCTCGGGAACCGGCGTAAACGCGAGCCGCCGGGCGCGGGTGCGGCCGACGGCTCGGATCGATCAATCATACACCGCACGTCGACGTGCGGCGCGTGCCTTGGTGCCGATCTTTTTCGCCTGATACCAAACTGCCATATCCGACGGGGATTTACAACCCCGGGCACGTTGCCGCTTCGGCGCGCTCCCGGCGGAACAGAGTGGATTGATGCCTGTCACAGTTCAGGTGCGTTGCAACGAGCCCGCCTCCGCCCAGGCGATGGTATCCGACATCGAAGCCCGCCTTCGCCCAGGCGAATGAATTCGCGGCTACAACGTCACGAAGTCCGCCTGCGCGGACTCTCCGGTGTGGGAGGAGTGCCACGCGGGCGGCGGACATCTGGCCGCGCCTGGGCACAATCTCGGTCAATCGCCGTCAGTCGAAATCCAGCCGGGCGAATGAATTCGCTGCAACAAGCACACGATGTCCGCCTGCGCGGACTCTCCGGTGTGGGAGGAGTGCCACGCGGGGTGGCGAGCCTCCGTCCATCGTCCCCTGCGGATGAGGTCAGGCGCAGCGGCCGCCTGCCGCGACGCCGCGGCGGCAGCGCTCGCGGCGGTCGACGGCGGTCACGCGCCAGATGGTGCCCTCCGGACGCATGTGGATGCGGAACTCGATGTCGCGGATGGAGTCGTCGGCCAGGTTCGGATGCGTCAGCAGGCCCACGGCACTGTCCGCCGCCTGCGACTCCATCCGCGTGGGGAGCACGCCGGCATCCGGCTCCTCCATCTGCGCGGCGACGACGTCGCGGACCCGCCGCAGCAGGGCATCCGGCGTGGCCGCTTCCTGCACCCACGGCTCGCTCGGCATCTGCAGCGTGGTCCACGCCGTCAGCATGGTGTCCTGCGCCGCGGCGGGCGGGGATTTCTTCGCCACCTCTACCGCGACGGCGGAATCCGCGGGCGTGCCGGCCGGAGAAACGGGCACCGCGGTGGCCTGTTGGGTGGTATCGGCCGTATCCGCCGCGGCGTCCCGGCCTTCGTCACCGGCGGCGCACGCGGCCAGGAGCAGGGCGCCCGTCATCCATCCGATCAGCATCCATCCACGCATCATCCACCTCCCGTGGGCGTGAGCAGGGCCTGCACGGCGGCGTAGGGATCCGCCTTGTTGCTGCGCGCCGCCGCCACGATGTCGTTCATCGCGCGGATGAAGTCGCCGTCGCGGGAGCGGTACACGTCCTCGAACAGGTGCAGCCGGTCGTAGTAGATGTGCCGGGCGATGAGCGTGGCGTTGTTCAGCGGCTCGCGCGTAAAGCTGGCGTAGGTATCCACCGTGAGCTGCGGCCGCACCTCTTCGGCGAACCGCCGCTGCGAATCGGCGAACAGGCGCTCGCGCTCGCGCAGCTTGTCCTCGCGCGTGAGGTCGGTGCGGGCATAGAGCGCCTCCACGTCCTTTACCAGCTGCTCCATGAACGCCCCGAAGCGCAGGTCGTCGTCCCACGCGCCCACGGCCGTGCGGCAGGTGGGCGACTGCGGCCCGTCGCGCCCGCAGAAGAACTGGATGGCGCCGCGCCCGCCCACGAAGCTGGCCAGGCTCTCGTTGAAGACGGCCTGCCCGGGGGCGTAGAAGGTGTTGTGGAAGAGCTCGTGGATGACGGTGTTGCCCAGCGACACGTGGTCGTAGCGCAGCAGCGTGCTCAGCAGCGGGTCGTTGAACCAGCCCAGCGTGCTGAACGCGGCGGAGGGGCGCAGAAAGGTATCGTAGCCGCGCGCCTCCAGCCGCCGCTGCTCCTTCTGCGCATCCGCCAGCTCGAAGTAGCCCTTGTACGGCACGCTGCCCACGATGGGGAACCACCAGGTGTGCGGCCGGAACTGGTCCTTGGGCGCGGCGCTAAGCACCATCACCAGCGTGTCGCTCTCCACGCGCGAAAAGAGCGTGTAGCTGTCGCCCGCGTTCAGCCCCAGCGAGTCGGCGGCGAACTGCCGCGCCTGCAGCACCAGGAGCAGCTTGTCGCGCGTTTCCCAGTCCGTGGCGGTGTCGGCCACGATGCGGGCGATGGGCTTGCGGCGGTTGAGGATCTTGGCCTCTTCCCACGCCGCGCGCATCACGTACGCCGGCGAGCAGGCGGAGGCCGTGAGGCCGGCGGCGAGGATGACGAGCAGCGAGCGGTGCAGCCTGCGCATGGTTTCGCGGTCCGGGGGATGGATGCCGGCGCCGCCGGCATGGACGAAAAACCGGGGCGAGCAGAATCTACTTGCCCCGGCACCGTCCCGGCAGGGTCTGCGCCCGTCCCGTCCTCAGCCGGCGGCGGGCGCGGTGCGGCGGGGGGCGACGGGCTTGGCGTCGCGGCACAGGGCGTGGATGCCGGCATCGTCGCGGGCCTCCCACCCGGGCGGGCACGGGCTCAGACGCCGCTTCTGGTCGCCGGCCTCGAAGCACAGCCAGCCGTCCGCCATCTCCGGCGGCAGGAACTTCTGCGAGCGCGTACCCGCCTCGCCGTCGCGGCGGGGCACCACGTCCCACGCCTGCCACTCGCGACCCTCCGGATCGCGGAACGTGCGGAATCCCATCGACTTACCTGTCCTTCTCACGGAGCGCGCCTGCCACCGCCTTGTGTTGCAGGCAATCCTCGCGCCAAACGTTTTTCGCGCCTTGTCCCGCAACTGCATGCAGGAGCCGATGATACCTGCATTGGGCGGTGGTAGAGAAAACCCGCGCCGTTGCTGGGGATCCAGAATCTAAGTCGTTGCAGGTATGGTGTTTGCAAAATGCGCCGGGCTCACCTGGAGCGCATCGAGATGGCACTACGCGAATTCAAGGATTCCAGAGGCACGGAATGGACGGCGTGGGACGTCCCCCCGCACCGCACCTTTGACCGGGCGCGGGGCGCGGACCGCCGGCAGACCGTGACGCCGGACTACACGCCGGAGCGCAGGACGAGCCGCGAGCGGCGGCGGCGCATCACCAACCCGCACCTGCAGGCCGGATGGATCTGCTTCACGGCGGGGGAGGTAAAGCGCCGCCTGTATCCGCCGCCGCCGGAATGGAACGCGGCGAGCGACGCGGAGCTGGAGGCGCTGTGCGCGCGGGCGGACGACGGCACCCGGCACGGGCAGTGAGCCGGGCAGCGCGGAGCTAGCCGATGCCCATCCGCTCGTTCCGCACGGCCGACGGCGTGCAGTGGCAGGTCTGGAACGTGGTTCCCGGTCCCAAGGACACCCCGGAGCGGCGCGTGGGCTACGACCGCCGCAGCCCGGAGCCCATCTTTCGCTACCGCGGCCCCGAGCGGCGCAGGGCGGACGACCGGCGCCGGCTCGCGCCCCTGCTTTCCGCGCAGCTGGCGGCGGGATGGCTGGCGTTCGAATGCCCCACGGAAAAGCGCCGCCTGGCCCCCATCCCCCAGCACTGGGACCGGCTTTCCGAGGCCGAGCTGGAGCGGCTGTGCCAGTCCGCCCGCATCTGCCCGCCCCCGTTCCGCCCCGGTCCGCCGGAATCCAGCTAGCGCGGTTCCCGCCTGCGCCGTCATCCTCCGATCCAGTCCCCGTCGAGTTTTTACGGCAGCCTCACGCGGAGACGCGGAGAACTGCGGAAACAGATTGTTCTCAGCTCGGATGCTCACGTTGATTGTGCACCCCGGCCCTCCCAGGGACAGGCCCACGCGGAGGGCACGGAGAACGGATGAGAACAGCAACAGCAATCGCACACAGAGGAACCGAGGTAACAGAGAACGACGTGAAGCTCCTCCGTTCCCTCCGTATGATCCCAATCCGTTGTCGTCTCCGCAGTTCTCCGCGACCTTCGCGTCTCCGCGTGAGGCCCATCGTTGGAGAACGGTGGATGCGCATCACTCCGGATCGATTGGACGGGGACTCGCCGAGGGCGCGTGCACGGCGGCATCGCGGGCCTGGGCGCGGGCGGCTGCGGCGTAGAGTGGCAGGAGGATGGCCACCAGCAGCGCGAAGTTCACGGCCGCGAACGCCGTCCGAAGCCCCAGCCGGCGATGGATGGCGATCGGCGGGCGGTACACCGTCCCCGGCCCCTCCAGCCGAAAGACGATGAGCGCGGCGTGGATGGGCGTGTGGCCAATCACCTCCAGCTTGCCGAACACCAGCGTGGTGGTGAAGAAGACGAGGGTGATGACGAGCGCCAGCGGCCGCTGCAGCAGGTTGATGATGAGCAGGTAGCCCAGGCTCAGCTCCACGAACGCCGCGCCGAGGAGAAAGAAGCGCAGGTCCAGTCCCAGGGCCAGCTGCGGATGCTGGTCCAGCACGTACAGCGCCCACTGCGGATACACGATCTTCTCCAGCGCCACCCAGCAGAGCGAAAAGCCCACGGTGGCGTACAGCGCCGGGATGCCCGTGCCGCGGACGCGGTCGCTGCGCGCGCGGCTCACCAGCAGGTACCATCCCGCCCCCACGAAGAACAGGTAGTCCAGCAGGTGAAACGCGCCGAAGCGCGCCGCGCCCACCCCGTACAGCAGGATGAGCCCGCCGCCGGCGATCGGCACCGTGCGCGGGAAGAGGAGGAGCAGGGCAAAGAGGAACTGCAGCCAGCCGATCCATCCCGACCCCGCGCGCAGCTCCGGCGCCAGCAGCGCGTCCGCCTGCCACGCCAGCAGCAGCGTGGCAAAGATGCCGATGCGCATCACCAGCAGCGCGTCGCCGCGGCGGTCGGCGAGCCAGCTGTTGACGCCGCGGTACCCCGCCGCGTTCTCCAGCCGCTGGTCCAGCAGCACCATCCCGCCGATGACGGCCATGCTCAGCACCGCCATCCCGAAGAACAGCGGTGTGGCCGCCTGCCCCACCGTCAGCGGGCGGTCGGCGAAGCTGAACTCCGAGAACCACTTGACGTGCGCGTGGGCCGCCGACGGCACCATCGCCGCGGCGCACGCCGCCGTCCGCATCCACCGCCCCCTCCTCGTCCCCATCCGCCCTCCTCCGCTCCGGGCCCGCCGCCGAACGCCGCAGGTCGCGGGCCGCCGGGGGGGCGTACCAAGTCTCAGGTTTGTGTTTGCATTCCGGTCCGGATGGAATCACGCGAGACCGCGGAGACAAACGGAGAGGACGCGGAGAACAGAAGGGGTTTCTCCGCGTCCTCTCTTGTTCCTCCGCGTTCTCCGCGTGATTGTTTTCTTTCCCCCGGTGCACAGGGAATCGCCGACGCGGGACTACAGGTCCAGACGCACTCCCGCGTTGATCACGCGCCCTTCCAGCGGGGCCCATGCATCCGTCGTCCAGCGCAGCTCGGGGGAGCGGGCGGGGAGCGTCAGCGGCTGCCAGCGCGTCTGCCGCGCATCGCCCAGGTTCTCGGCGTTGATGAACACGCGCGCCCGGCCGATGCGCCGCTCCGCCAGCAGCCCCACGACGGCGTAGGGCCGGCTCTCGTCGCGGTACGGGTTGTCGTCCAGCGCCTGCCGGCCCGTGAAGTACAACTCCACGCCCACGCGCCCCACGTCCTCCGCCTCCCACATCCCCACGATGCCGGCCTGGTGGCGCGGCGTGAGCGGCACTTCGCGGCGGATGAGCACGTCGCCCGTGAGCCACGGCTCCGTGGCGCGCACCCAGGTGTGCGTGGCCGTCACGTGCCAGGGTGCGCGGTGGTAGCGCACGAGCGCCTCCGTGCCCCAGGTGCGCGTCTCGCCGGGGACGTTGACGAGTGCGACGTCATACGCGCCGGTGGACGGCACCAGCCGCAGCGCGTCGTCGATCACGGAGCCGAAGACGCCGGCGTTCAACTCCCAGTCGCCCACGGCGCGGCCCACGTCCAGCGACGCGCCGCGCGCCTGCTCCGCCTCCAGCCCCATCAGCGGACGGAGCGGCGCCAGGCCGATGGCCTCCGTTTCTTCCGTGAACGGCGTGGGCGCGTAGTAGCCGGTGCCGGCGGAGGCGCGCACGCTCCACCCCGCCGCGGGGCGGACGAGGGCGGACAGGCGCGGGCTGAAGAAGGTACCGTACTCGCTGTGCCGGTCCACGCGGCCGCTGGCGGTCACGGCCAGCCACTCCGCCACGCGCCAGTCGTCCTGCGCGAAGAGCGACGGGGTGACGTGGGTGTAGTCGAAGCCGTCCACGTCTTCCGCGCGGTACGCGTCGCGCTGCACGGCGGCGCCCGCCACCAGCGTGTGCGCGCCCAGCGTGCGCGACCCCGACGCCTCGCCGAACCAGGTGGCGTGCCGGTCGCGCTCGCGCACGTCGCCAAAGGTGTGGTCGTGGCGCTGCCCCATCACGGAGCCGCGCAGGTGCAGCAGCGTGCCGCCGCCCGTCAGCCAGCGTCCCACGACGCCCGCGTCGCCGCGCCGGGTCCGCAGCTCTTCGGCAAAGTGCGTCCCCGCGGGGAGCCGGCCGCCGCCCGCCCGGTCCTCCACCGTGGCGCCCGCCGTGACGAAGAGCGAGCGCCCCGCGCCGTCGTCCCAGAACAAGCGGGGGCGGACCACGCCGCGCGTGTACTCGGGGAGATCCGCCCAGCCGTCGTCGTCCACGTCGGCGCGGCGCTGGGCGTGGGCGCCGCCCAGGAAGGTGTATCCCCAGCCGCCGCCCATCGCCCCGGACGACCAGAGCACGGCGTCGCCGCCGCCCAGCGTGGTGGCGTTCAGCAGCAGTTCGCGGTCGCCCGCTGGCCGGCGGGACACCAGGTTCACCACGCCCCCCAGCGCCGACGCGCCGTACAGGGCCGATGCGGCGCCCTTGATGACCTCCACCTGCCCCAGGTCCATGGGCGGGATCTGAAGCAGCCCCAGCGAGCCGCTCTGGCCGCCGTACAGCGGAAGTCCGTCGGAGAGGATCTGCGTGTAGCGGCCGCGCAGCCCCTGCACGCGCACGTTGGCGCCGCCCAGCGACGGCGAGGTCGTCTGCACGCGCAGGCCGCTCGTCTCGTTGAGCATCATGGAAACGTCGCCGGGCGTCATCATCATCTTCTCCTCCACCTCCTCGCGCCCCAGCACCTCCACCCGCACGGGCGCGTCCTCGATGCGCTGCTCGCTGCGCGTGGCCGTCACGACGACGGCCTCCAATTCCTCCGCCTCGTGCTCGTCCTTTTCCTCCGCCTCTTCCCCCACCGCCTCTGCCGCGCGCACGATCCGGATGGTGATGGACGTGTCGCGGGCCGCCGTCACCTCCACCGAGCCGTCCGCGAATCCGTCGGCGGAGGTGCGGATGCGATGCGTACCCGCCGGCACGCGGAGGAGCGCGCCTCCATCGCGGTTGGTGGAGTCGCGGACCGCTCCCGCCGCCACCCGCACGCCGGTGATCGCAGCCCCGTTACTCGTGACCCGCACGAGGATGACGATCGTATCCGGCGCGGCCTGCGCACGCGCGGCGTGCGGGACGAGCGCGAAGGCGAACAGCGCGAGGAGGATGAGGAACCGCCTGGACATCGGGATCCGGAGCACGTGTTCGGATGATGGTGATCGTCGAATCTAGCGTCGCGGCGGATGCGCGGCAGCGTCGGGCGGAAAATCCGTTGCCTGTCGATGGGATCCATCGCGGGCAACGTCTTACGGATCGCGATCAGGGGGATGATGTGCCAGGGCACGCATCCACCTCCGTTGCGACGATCTTGCCTCTTCCAAAAAACGCGGATGACCGTCCCCGCGCCGGCAGCAGCCGATCTGCCAGGGGCCTGATGCTCCCTGCCGCTCGCCGCCTTCTCCGCCGGTCCGCCTCCGGACGTCGCGATCACGACCCTCCCGTTCGGCCGGCGTCGCCAGGAGGCGTGCGTGCCGTAAACGATGCGCCGCGACGGCCGGATGCGAATCGGCCGAGTCGTGCAGGAGCCAGAGAGCCTTGGCAGAGCGGCCGCCGCCGGCGGGGGGCGGCATCCGCGTTTTTCGAAAGAGGATCGTTGCCACACACGTCGGATGTCGGCCAGGCACAGATCCACCTGATCGCGATCCGTAAAAGCCTGCCGTGGCTGGATGGGCGGCCATCGGAGACTCAAGCGGAATACGCGTCCGTGCGTCCTGTTCTCACGATGGACGCGGCGGGGCGGGCGGCAAGGCGGCGGAGGGTGGGCGCGGCGAGGTCGCGAGCGGCCGGGCGGGGATGCGCCGCGCGGCAGCAGGATGGACCGCGCCGTCTGGCCCAGGATCATCTCGCCTCCGGTGCGGGGAGGGAAGTCCGGCCTGCTACGGAACCAGCTCCGCGCGCCGCCACTTGCGGACGGAGTTGATCAGCCAGATCTCCTCCGCGCGGTCAAGGTCCTCGGGCCGGATGACGCGCTCGCGGATCTCGCCGCGGGCCAGCAGGTCGGCGCGCAGGACGCCGGGGAGCAGGCCGGCATCCAGCGGCGGCGTCCACAGCGCGCCATCCATCCGCACCACCAGGTTGGCGATGGTGGATTCCGTCAGCTCGCCGCGCTCGTTCACCAGCAGCACGTCGTCGCAGTCGGGGCGGGCGGCCAGGCGGCGCTCGTACTCGCCGCGACGCGACGTCTTGTGGTAGAGCATGGCGTCGCGGCTGTCCACCGGCTCCGTGGAGATCGCGACGAGCACCGGCCCGTCCAGGGGCGGCAGCACCATCGATTGCACGTCGACCATGCCGTCGCGCTCCAGCAGCACGCGCACCCGCAGCGGCTCGCGCGAGAACGCGTACAGGGCCGGCGTGAGCGACGCGCGCATCAGCCGCTCGTCGTACCGATAGCCGAAGTAGTCCGCGGAGGCAGCCAGGCGCGCCAGGTGGCCCTCCAGCAGGTACCATCCGTCCTCCGGCTCGAACAGCATCGTCTCCAGCAGGTCGAAGTCCGCCGGCGCGCGGCGGGCGAAGGCGGCCTTGGACCACGTTTCCCCGTACTCCGCCGCCGCGTCGCTGTCCCACGTGACGCCGCTCCCCACGCCCAGCTCCGCCGTCCCCGCCTGGGAATCCAGCAGCAGCGTGCGGATGCCCACGCTGAACACCGCCTCCCCCGGCGACACGAACCCGATGGCGCCGCAGTACACGCCGCGCGGCCCGGTCTCCAGCTCGCGGATGATCTCCGTCGTCCGCACCTTGGGCGCACCCGTGACGGAGCCGCAGGGAAACAGCGCGCGGAACACGTCCCCCAGCCCCGCGTCGGGCCGGGGCGCGGCGCGGATGGTGGACGTCATCTGGTGCACCGTCTCGTAGCGCTCCACGTCGAACAACCGCTCCACCCGCACGCTGCCGAACGCCGCCACCCGCCCCGCGTCGTTCCGCAGCAGGTCCACGATCATCAGGTTTTCCGCGCGGTCCTTGGGCGACGCGGCCAGCTCCGCCGCCAGCGCGCGGTCCTCCTCCACCCACCGCCCGCGCGGCCGCGTCCCCTTCATGGGCCGCAGCTCCAGCCCGTCCGCGTTCCACGCGAAGAACAGCTCGGGAGATGCGGATACGACCGTGCGTCCGCCGCCCAGGTCAAGGAACGCGCAGAAGCCGGAGCGCTGCCCCAGGCACAGCCGCTCGTACAGCGCCACGGGGTCGCCACGGAAGGGTGCGCGCAGGCGGGCGGTAAAGTTGGCCTGGTAGGTGTCTCCGGCCGCGATCAGCGTGCGGATGCGCT
>DASQZE010000058.1:0-6035 GCA_035638875.1 Longimicrobium sp. | reverse complement strand
ACCAGCCCTCCAAGGAGCGCGGCGCGGGCGGGGCTGAGCGCGGGGATTCGTTCCGTGAGCATGGGCGTGTCCGTGCGGAGGGAGATGACGGGGCGGGCCGCGGAGCGGATGCGGCAGCCCTGCCGGTGTCGGTGCACGGAGTATCCGCGAGGTCCGCCGCGCGCCCAAGGTCCACTTGGTGGCGGGCTCTCGATACCAGTCGGAGGGGGCGGGTAAGCGGGGATTGAGCGGCGGGGTGGAAACGTGGAGTGTGTCCGCGCCTCGGAGTGTTATCGACAGAACTCAAACCGCGCTTGACTTCCTGAGGGAGGCGCCGCCGAATCCTTGCCATGCCTGGATCCATGGCGCCGATCGAAGGATCTGGCCCGCATGGCCGAGGGGCTGGCAACGCGGCGTGAGGCCTGCCCCTCACCCCGGCGGAGTAGATCCTTCGGTCGCGCGCAAAGCGTTGTGCACGATGAAGATCACGGCGTGCGCTCCCTCAGGAAATCAGGCGAATTGTCCATCACGAAGTGGAATCGATGGAACACACCTCTCACGCCGCCGACGTCCATCGCCCGGCGCCGGCACGCGCGACGGCATCGATCGCCTGCGCCAGGCGCCGCACGCCGTCCCGGATCGCGGCCTCGTCGATGGACGCGAATCCCATCAGCAGGCCGTTGCGCGCACGGGCGGCGTCCTGGTAGTGCACGGACAGCGGCGACACCTCCACGCCGCGGGCCAGCGCCTCGCGGGTCACCTCCTGGTCCGGCAGGCCGGGGGGCAGGTAGCCGGTCATGTGCAGCCCGGCGTCGGTGGGGTCCAGCGTGAGCGTGGCGCCCAGCTCGCGATGCACGGCGGTGACCAGCGCGTCCTGCCGCGCCTCGTACGCGCGCCGCATCCGGCGGATGTGGCGGGCGAAGTGGCCCTCGCGGATGAAGTCCGCCAGCACCAGCTGCTGCAGGATGGGCGGATGCTGCTCCGTGAGCAGCCGCGCCCGCGCGAACCCCTCCACCAGCTCCTGCGGCACCACGATGAAGCCGATACGCAGCGCGGGGAACACGGACTTGCTGAACGTGCCCAGGTAGATCACCCGCGAGCCGCCGTCGAGCCCCTGCAGCGCCATCAGCGGGTTGCCGCCGTAGCGGAACTCGCTGTCGTAGTCGTCCTCCAAAATCCATGCGTTCGCCTCGCGCGCCCAGTCGATGAGCATCAGCCGGCGCTGCAGGCTCATGGTCACCCCCAGCGGGTACTGGTGCGAGGGGGAGACGAACGCGAGCCGGGCGTCGGGGGCGCGCCGGATGCCCTCCGCCACGTCCAGCCCTTCGCAGTCCACCGGCACGGGGACGATGTCGGCCGACGCGGCGGCGAGCGCGGCGCGCGCGGCCAGGTAGGCCGGCTCCTCCAGCCACGCTCGGTCGCCCGGGTCCAGGAGCAGCCGGGCCAGGAACCCCATCCCATGCTGCACCCCGCTGATGACGATCACCTGCTCCGGCGTGCACCGCACCCCGCGCGACGACGCCACGTAGCGCGCGATGGCCTCGCGCAGCACCGGCACGCCGGGGGGCGATCCGTAGTCCAGCTCCGTGACGCTGGTCATGCGGGCGCGGTGGATGAGCAGCCGGTTCCACACCTTGCGGGGAAACAGGTCCAGCCCCGGGATGCCCAGCCGGAACGCGGGGATGTCGCCGCTCGCCCGGAAGACGGAGCGAGGGATGCCCACGATGGCCTGGCCGCGGGCGGAGAGCCCGCCCGCCGGCGCGCGCCCCGGGACGGCGGGGGCGGCCAGGCGCACGCGCGTCAGCTTTTCGGGAAGCACGTCCACCACCCGCGTTCCCGATCCCACCACCGTCGTGAGGTAGCCCTCGGCGCGGAGCTGGTCTACGGCCTGGAGCACGGTCGTCCGCGACACGCCCAGGTCCTCGGCCAGGCCGCGCGACGAGGGGATGCGGGCGCCCGCGGGGATGCGGCCGCCGACGATGGCGTTGCGGATCTCCGCGTACAGCTGGCGGTGCAGGGGAACCCTGTCCGCGGGATCCAGGCGGGCCAGGAGCGACGTCGTGGGAAAGCCTCGTTGCTTCGGCATCTGCTGCGATCCTGGGGTACGGCTGCCGGAGCTCCGGCCGGGTTCGTCGCTGCCCGCGCGGGGGACCTAGTCGAACGCGCCGGATACGCGGTCTATGACAGGCGGATGGGCGATCGGGGGAGGGGCGGGGAAGTGGTATGGCAAAACCGCACCGAAGTGGTACTGGATGGAGTGCGCGCCATGCGGCAGCCTTGGATGCGGGTCCGTCGTTCTCCGCGGCGGTCCCGGCATTCCGGTTCACAACCCGCATCCCAAGGACGACCGATGCGTTTCCTCCTGATTTCGCTCGCGGGTGTGCTGCTGCTGTCCGCGTGCGGCAGCGCGGGCGCCGCCAACGGTCCCGAACGCCGCATCGCCGCCGAGAACGACGCGCCGGATGCCGCCGCGCCGATGGATTCCGACACGGCGCGCGTCCGGCGGGCCACGGCTGCGTATCGCCAACTCGATGCGGCCGTCGCCGACGGGTACGCGCGCTCCGTCACGCAGTGCATCCAGCATCCGCGCCACGGGGTGATGGGTTATCACCATGGCAACCGCGCGCTCATGGATGCCCGCATAGAGCTGGAGCGGCCGGAGATCCTGGTCTACTCCCGGACCCCGGCCGGGGAAAGCGTGCTGAACGGCGTGGAGTACGTCGTCCCCTTCACGGCGCTGCCGCGCACGGCCACGCCGCCGCGGGTGATGGGCCAGGCGCTGAAGCCCAGCGACGAGCTGCAGCTGTGGTACCTGCACGTGTGGATCTGGCGGGAAAACCCCTCCGGCCTGTTCGCGGATTGGAATCCGGCGTTGCGTTGTTGAGAAGTGGCGGAATGCGCCGAGGTGTGGGGGGAGGGGACGGCGGGAGCGAATGAATTCGCGGCTACAACATCACACTGTCCGCCTCCGCGGACACCAACAACGGCACGGAATCATCCCCCTCACACTGGGGCGATCACCTTGCCGATCTCACCGATGGTAAGGTCCGGCACGGCGGTGGCCCGGGCAAACTCCGGCCACTGCAGGACGGCGTGTCGTACCTCCTCTATGATCTGCCTTGCGCGTGCATCCGAGACGTCGCTGGAGGCAGCCACGCGCAGCATGTCCTTCGCGGATGGATTACGCGCTTCGCCAGCTACGGACATCGTGTGTTCACCTCCCGGGCCGTCGGAGAACACGAGATCGTAGGCGGGCGCAAGCCGCCACTCGCCATCGGGCCGCATGAGGAACGAGAAGTTCTTCACGTGGTCGTCTCGATTGTGCGCCAGGACGTTGAACGCCATCCACCGGAACGCCTCTTCTACCTGTCGCTGGTTTCGCGTCAACACGCGCGTCGCCCGCAGGAAACCCTCGTAGTCCATCGAAGGAACGCGGTGGCTCGCGTGAAGCAGCCCGCCCAGCGTGTGCATGTGCAGCCGCGAATTGCCCACCCGATCGAATCGCTCCGCACCGAAGTAGCGCCCGCCGTCGCGCGTCGCGAACAGCCGTGATGCCGGCACGTCCAGGCCGGCTGCACGTGCCATCGCGGAGTATGCCGCCTCGATGGCGCCCATCGCGGGCGCATCCTCGCGCGCGTTGAACTTGATGAGGTAGTGCCGGTAGCCCTCGGGAAGCTCCGCGGTGCCGGAGATGAGCTGGCCGCTGTCGCTGACGCCCACGAGCACCTTGGGCCGCGCGCCCGCCGGCGAGCCGCCCGCGATCCGCAACGCGGGCAGCACCTCTTCCGCGCTCCCTTCCAGGATGCGCTCCGCCTGGTGCGCGATCGCGTCCAGGTCGATTCCGAGCGCATCGTCGTCCGTGGCGGTGGACGGGTGATACGTGAGCGCGCCCATCCCACGCGTGCCGATGTAGGCGAGGCGATCGAGCGGGGACACGGACGCCAACGTCCTTCCGAGCTTCCTGAACTCACGATCCATGAGCAGAAGGCCCCAGCCGTCCGGTAGCGAATCGTTGAAGACGCCGAATACACCCGCGAAATCACGATCCGAGTGCTCGATGAGCCCGGGGCGCACCGGGAGCTTGAAGGGTGAGACGGGAAGCGGCGCCGCGAGGAACGAGGGCGCGTATTCGAAGTAGATGGAATGGTCCCGCGCCGCGAGCGCACCGACGGGGATCTCTTCGTCACCCCAGCTGAGCAGCACCTCAAGTCTGCGCATCGCGCCGCCTTCCACGCTTGCGCGTCGTGAGCGCATCCAGCTTTTCCAGCTCGGCGAGGGTGCGCGCGGGGGGCGGCGCGAACAGCTGGTCGAGGCCCGCGTACGCATTCAGCATGATCGCCAGCTTCAGGAGGCGCTCCAGCGAGATGCTGCCCGTCCGCTCGAAGCGGCGATAGCTCGCCAGGGTTAGTCCGGCCCGGTCCGCGGCTTCCTGCTGGGTCCATCCGCGATGCAGCCGCAGCGCCCGCACACGTGTGGCGAGCGTACGGGCGATCTCGCGCGGCGACTGCAGCTCAAGCGGCAACATGTTGTCGATTAGCTATTCGATAGCAGGATAATCGTCTTCATATTACCCCGTACCTTCCAGGAAGGTCAACAAACGTCTGCCTATCAACCCTCGTCTTCCTCACTCTCGGGATGGAGGTGGCGGACCTCGGAGGGGACGAGCGACTGCAGGGCATCGGCGACGAGAGTGCGATGGCAGTGGGCTGGATCGGCCTCGAAGCAGAGCAGGCACACGCGCCGGCCGCCGCGGACGAGATCCGCCAGCGCCTCCAGCTCCGACTGCGCTTGCTCCGTGGCCAGCTGCTCCGTGAAGATGACGCGCATCTCGTCATGCCGGCCCGCGCGGGCGGCGGCCCGGCCATCCGACGGCGTGCCCAGGCTGCGCAGGTGCAGGTAGCCGATGCTCACGCTGCGCACGTTCTCCGACAGCTTGGTCTTGGAGAAGCCCGGGCGGCGCGAGCTGGCGACGGCCCGCACGTCGACCAGCAGCTCCACGTCCGCGGCCTGCAGCGCGGCGAGAAAGCTCTGCATCGTGGCGCCTTCGTATCCGATGGTGGCGACAGTGGTCATGCGGGTGTGCTCCGGCTCGGGTCGGGTGGTGGATGCGGAGGAGGGATAGCGAATCCGGCGCCGCGTGTCCAGATCAGCTGCGGAGCCGTTGCGCGGGATGATGAGCATCGGTAGATTTGCTGATATAGTTCTGTATAGGAACAATATGGCAGGCCCTGCGGTGAAGAGCCCGGCCCGCGAAGATCCGGCGGCGACGGAAGCGATTGAAATCGCGGCTACAACTTCACGCTGTCGGCCTCCGCCGACACCAACAGCCCGACAGCATCCGGGTGCGATGAGAGACGGCGTCCCCTCTCTCCCATCGATCCGTCCATCATCCGCTCGAAGCGATTGCCGATGAAGGTGATGCGCATTCTCCCGTTGCTGCTGGCATGGCTGCTCGCGGCGTTCGCGCTGGAGCGGCCGGTCACGGTGTTCGTGGCGGGTGACTCGACGGCGGCGCAGAAGCTGGTGACCAAGCGGCCGGAGACGGGGTGGGGCGAGCGGCTGCAGCAGCACTTCGACATCGACGCCGTGCGGGTGTTGAACCACGCCCGCAACGGCCGCAGCACGCGCACGTTCATCTCCGAGGGGCGCTGGCAGGCCGTCGTGGACGAGCTGCGGCCCGGCGACTACGTGCTCATCCAGTTCGGCCACAACGACGGGTCGCGGGACAAGGTGGACCGCTACACGCCGCCCGCGGACTACCGGCGCAACCTGGCGCGCTTTGTGGCGGAGGCGCGCGCGAAGGGCGCCAACCCCGTGCTGCTGACGCCCGTGGTGCGCCGCCGCTTCGACAGCGCCGGCGCGTTCTACGGCACGCACGGCGAGTACCCGGACCTGGTGCGCGCCGTGGCGGCGGAGCTGCGCGTGCCGCTGATCGACATGCACCAAGGCAGCGAGCGCGTGCTGCGCGAGTACGGCACGGAGCGGTCGCGCGCCCTCTTTCTGCACCTCGCGCCGGGCGAGGACGCCAACTATCCGGACGGGCTGCGGGACGACAC
>DASQZE010000057.1:0-1831 GCA_035638875.1 Longimicrobium sp. | reverse complement strand
CTGGATGTGGGTCGCTGGAATTGCCGTAATCTGCATTGTCGCAGTCATTTGGGTAGGCCCCCGTCGCAAGCTGCACTCCAGTTCCCCCCTCCACCGCGCGTGAACATGATCCGTATCGCACCCTGGCGCCCGCTCCTGCTCGCCGCCGGCCCCCTGATGATTGCCGGCTCCGCGACGCACCCGCGCGACCCCTCCATGCAGCAGATGCTGATGAACCCGGTGTGGGTCCCCTCGCACGCCCTGATGCTCGGGGGCTATGTGGCGCTGCTGGCGAGCCTCTTCCTGCTGCACCGCTCCGGCAGCGGCCCCGGGGGGCGGTGGATGCCCGTCATCCTGGCCGGAACCACGCTGCAGACGCTGGAAGCCTTCTTCCACCTGATCGCGGTAGTGGATGCTGAGCGGATGCACGCCGGCCATGCCACGCCGGTATTCACCGCGCACATGCTGCTGGGGGCGGTCGGGTACCCCGTCTTTGCCCTGGTAGCCATCGCGCTGGTGGTCACCGGCGCCCGCACCCGCACGCTGGGCCGGTGGTGGATCGCGCCGCTGGGCATTGTGGGAGCCCTGCTGCCGGGGCTGGCCGGGGTACTGGTGATCTGGATGGGGATGGGCGTGGGCGTGCTGTTCGCGGGCATCGCGTTCTTCGGGTTGTGGGCGATACTCGCTGCGCTGCTGCCAGTGCCCGCCACGGCCCGGCCGGCGGACCTCCGGCCGGACGCAGCCGTGCCCGTCAGCGCCTGATCAGCCAGCGAGCACGGACAGGCGGCAGGCCGAGGCGCTTGATCCCGCCGCCATTGCTCGTTCCCCACGTACACTGACCATGCCGCCCATGACTCGCTGGTGTTTTCGCGTCGGCGCCCTGCTGGCTGCTGGAGTCGCGCTGCTCCACGCCTTACTCCCGTTCGTCGCGCCAGAGTGGTACGCCTACTTCGGCGCATCCGAGCTGGCGGTTGCGAAGCGCACGGGCGCGCGGTGGCCGGACGCGCTCACGCTCGCGCTGGCGGTCGTCTTCGCCGGGTGGGCTTACTACGCGCTGGCGGCCCTGGGCGCGGCACGGCGTCCGCCGCTGCTGCGCTGGGGACTGGCGGCGATCGGTGGCGTCTGTCTACTCCGCGGTGCTACGCTCGTGCCCGAGGTGCTGGCGCTCGCCCGCGGCACGATCCCGCTCCGGTACCCTGTGTTCTCTGCCATAGCGCTCGCGATCGGCGTCACGTATGGGGTCGGAACGTGGCGCGCGTGGCCCGCCCTTCGCCGCCGGCCGGCAGGCTGACGAATCGTTGCAGCTGACGGAGCGGGCCACCACTCCGCACGGCGGCATGGATCACGCGGCCCGCTCCCCAGCTGAACTCGAGCGTCGACCGGGACAGCATCCACCTGCTTGGAGGCGAGCAGCGACAGGTGCTGTCTTCGGTGTGCGGTGCGACTGTCCACATCACCATTCCTTCGAACCTGTCCGAGAGCTTCTGAAATGTCCGTTGCACCCGTCTATTAAGCCCGAGCTCCCGTTGCGTTGAGCTACCTCGCATTGCGATATGAAACCCATGTCGCAATGGGCGCAGAACTGAGACGCGCAGGCATAACGGGGCGGAGTTCTTTGTCGTTGCGATAGCGCTGGTGAACGCTCGCCGGAATTTGGACTTGAACGACCCTTCGATCGCAGGCGCGCTCTCCGCCACCGAGATTGCGAATCTGCGATTGGCCGAGTGCAAGTCACAACAAATATCCCGTCTATTCACAATTCTCCGCCTCGCTTATTCACCACGGCGGGAGCATTGCTCTTTCAGCACAATTTCAGGCGGCGCAGGGGGATGCGCTGGCTTTCCGGATGATT
>DASQZE010000056.1:0-6420 GCA_035638875.1 Longimicrobium sp. | reverse complement strand
ATCTGGCTGTCCAGGATGGCGTGGGAGTGGTAGCTGTGAACCCCTACGATGTCGAACGAGCCGGCGCACGTCTGCAGTACGCGCCGCAGCCACTGGTACGGCGAGCCGGCGGGATCGTTGGACGGGTTGCCGTCCACCGCCAGCTCGCCCGCAATCAGCTGTTTGCCACGCGGACGCGTTCCGCCGCTGACGTAGTTCACCACCTTGCAGTATTCCGCCACCTCGTCGCGGTCCTGCCCCTGGAATGCCGGCAGGAACTTGCGGTTGAGCACCCGGAACCAGGCAGGGTGATTGAACTCGTTGCCCACGCTGTACACCTGGACATCGTAGGGATAGGTCGCGAACCACCTGTCCATCAACTCCGTGACGTACATCTGGAGCGTATTGTACAGGCCGTCGTCCGGCGGATACTGCCAGGCGGCCTCGCACAGTGCGTAATCGTTGGCCGGGTTGCCAGGGTCGAACAGGCCGTAGTACATCGTCCCCGGCGTGCCGCACCCGCGGGCGAACCCCGGGTACCGCTCCAGCATGGCGACCACCCGCAGCCCCCGCTCGCGCGCCGCCTTGACCACGTACCGGGCTCCGGCGATCCGTGCGGAGTCGATGGGACCGCCGTGCGGCTGCAGGGTAGGCCAGTAGAGCGTAAGCTTTACCCAGCCCACCCCCGCACTGCGGGCACGGTCCATCAGCGCGTTGGCTTCCGCCTGCGACGAGGCGCCCCCCACGACGAAGCCGTACATGGTGTTGTTGGGCCACGAGCCGACCGTGGTGGCGGGCGCCGTGCCGGTGGGACCGGCTTCGGGCGCCTGATCTCCACACGCGGCCGCGGCCAGGGTGGCGGTGACCAGCAGCGCGGCGCGCAGCCACGCCCTGCGATGGGCGGATCGTTTCTTCATGGGCGGGTTCTGGGGATCGAGGGGAGCGCTTCGAGCGGCACTTCGGGGAGGGGGCGGGCAGTCTTGTTCCACCCATTTCAATTCAATGACCGGTGCTTTGGGCATCATAACAATATCGGTGCGAATGGAAGACCCGTAAAGCGTGCTCGAATCCGCCACGAATGAATTAATGGGATGCACCGGCCAGCGTATCCCATTCGTCCGCAACGCCTTGAGAAGGACTGGGAGCGCGGAGCCCGCGCGGTGGGGTGGCCGGGGGATTTCGGTCAGCGGACGGACGATGGGCGCGCGCGGCGACGCATGCCTGCCGGGAGGGGAGGGGACTGCGTGCCAGCCCTGTCCAGGAGCTAATACCGGATGTCCGAATTGAGTGTGCACTCAAAGTTCTAAGAATGAGTCCGGTCTAATAAGTCATGAGCGCCGCTCGATCTCCGACGCTCGGAAAATCCGGCTCTCGAGGATGCCCTCAGGCGCACGAAATCGAGCTTGGGATACACGACGGGACCCCCGAAAAGGCCCTCCGTCGCCGACTTCGGACTTATTAGACCAGACTCAAGAATGGCCTCATGCGGAGAGCGCGGAGGACGCGGGAGAACAGATGAGAGACAGCAATCTCACACAGAGGAACAGAGGAACAGAGGTAACAGAGTACGACGGAAGTTTCTCTGTTACCCCTGTTCCTCTGTTCCTCTGTGTGATTTCAATCCGTTGTCGTCTCTGCAGTTCTCCGCGCCACCGCGTGAGACGGCAGTAAAGCTCCGTGTGCACAATGAATCGTGAAATTCGGTATAACGGATTCGCCGCAGCAACGATGCGAAGTCCGCCCGCGCGGACTGCACGGGGGAGCCCGGCCGGTGGGGCAGGGCACCTGCACCTCTGGTGATGCAGTTCGAGCAGTTGAAGCCCCGTTCGGCGAGCGCAGCGAGCCGAGACGGGGCTTATGGCTGTCCCAACGGCGGTTTACCCGCTCACTTCTCACACGGCTCCGACTCCCCCGGCTCCGGCCCGCTCCACGCGCGGCTCCGGGCCCCACTCCCGCCCCCGTGACTCCGAACCTGCTTCCGGCGTCTGTATCACGCGGCCACCCGGGGTACGCCTGCGGGTCCGGATGTGGTATACTGTATTCACTCGACCCTCCCTGGATCTCTACCCGTGCCGCGCCCGTGTCCGACGCCATCCGCCGCCTCGTGCTCAACCTCCGCGAGCAGCGGCCGCTGTACTCGATTCCCGATTGGGCCGTGGACGAGGTCCGCGCGGCGCTGCCGGACGGCTGGGAGCTGACGGACGTCGCGGAGCCCGTGGACGGACGCGGCGACGGCGGGGGCGACTCGCCGGGGGCACGCGCGGCGCGGCAGGCGGTGCGCGGGGCGGAGGTCTACGTGGGCTTCGGGGTGCAGGCGGACCTGTTCCAGGCGGCCACGGCGGCGCCGGACGGGCGGCTGCGCTGGGCGCACACGGGCTCCGCGGGCGTCGGCGGCTCGCTGCACGAGGCCATGCGCGCGTCGGACGTGGTGCTGACCAACTCGGCGGGGATCTATGCGGAGCCCATGGCGGACACCGTGCTCGCCATGGTGCTGCATTTTGCCCGGGGAATCGACTTCGCCGTGCGGGCGCAGGCGGAGGCACGCTGGGACAAGGGGCCGTTCGACGCGGAAGACACGCCCGTCCGCGAATTGTCGGAGTGCACGCTGGGCATCGTGGGCCTCGGCGGCATCGGGCGGGCGGTGGCGCGGCGGGGGGTGGCGCTGGGAATGCGCGTCGTCGCCACCCGGCGCGGCAGCACGGACGGGCCGGAGGGCGTGGAGGTGCTGAGCGGGGCGGATGCACTGCATCGCATTCTCCCGCGCAGCGACTTCCTGGTGGTCGCCGTGCCGCAGACGGACGCCACGACGGCCATGATCGGCGCGCGCGAGCTGGCGATGCTGCCGCCCGGCGCCGTGGTGGTGAACGTGGCGCGCGGCGGCGTGATCGAAGAGGATGCGCTGGTCGGCGCATTGCGCGAGGGACGGCTGCGGGGGGCCGGGCTGGACGTCTTTGATCATGAGCCGCTCCCGGCGGATTCGCCCCTTTGGACCCTTCCCAACGTGCTGGTGCTCCCCCATGTTTCGGGCGCCTCCCATCGCTTTTGGCGGCGCCAAACGGACCTGATCATTCAAAACCTGCGACGGTACGCGGCCGGGGAGCCCCTGCTGAACACCGTCGACAAGCAAGCGGGATACTAGAAGGTGGAAAACATCATCCAGGCCGCCGTGCAGCGCGGAGCCAGCGACCTGCACATCAAGGCGGGCGACGTGTTCCGCGCCCGCATCAATGGCCAGCTCATCCAGCTCACCAAGCAGCGGCTCACGCCGGAGCAGACGCGCGCCATCGCCCTCAAGCTCATTCCGCACGAGCGCGACCGGGCCCGCATCGACGACATCCAGGACTACGACTGCTCCTGGGGGCTGGCGGGGGTGGGGCGGTTCCGCGTGAACATCCTGCGCCAGCGCGGCAGCTTCATGATCGTCATGCGGGTGATCCCCTTCGAGATCCCCACCTTCGAGCTGCTGGGGCTGCCGCCCGTCGTTCAGGACATCGCGGCGCTGGAGCGCGGGCTCATCCTGGTCACGGGGGTCACGGGCTCGGGAAAGAGCAGCACGCAGGCGGCCATGATCGGGTTCATGAACCAGAACATGCGCCGGCACGTGGTCACGCTGGAGAACCCCATCGAGTTCCTGCACCGCGACGTGAACTGCTCCATCCCCCAGCGCGAGGTGGGCATCGACACGGACGACTTCCGCGTGGGGCTTCGCGCGGCGCTGCGGCAGGACCCGGACGTGATCCTGATCGGCGAGATGCGCGACACGGAATCCATCGACATCGCCCTCAAGTCGGCGGAGACGGGCCACCTGGTCATCAGCACGGTGCACACGCGCGACGCGGCGGCCACGGTCTCGCGCCTGGTGGCCACCTTTCCGCCGGAGGAGCAGAAGGTCGTGCGCCTGCGCCTCGCGGAGCAGCTGCAGGCCGTGGTCTCGCAGCGCCTGCTCCCCAAGAAGGACGGCAAGGGCCGCGCGCTGGCGGCGGAGGTGATGGTGGTGTCGGGGACCATCCGGGACTGCATCGCGGACGAGAGCCGCCAGTCGGAGATCCCGGAGCACATTGCGCAGGGCCGCACCACGTACGGAATGCAGACGTTCGACCAGGGGCTGATGGACCTGGTGATGAGCGGGCAGGTGGACTACGCCGTGGCCAAGGCGGCCGCCAGCAACCCGGGCGACTTCGAGCTCAAGATGAACATGCTGTCGTCCCGCTCCGGGGGCGACACCGGGCAGTCGCCGGCCATGGCGGGCATCTCGCAGGATTACTTCTAGCCGCCGGGCCGATGGCGTACGCGCTCCTGGTCCTGGCGCAGGCCGCCGGGCTGCTGCTGATCCCCTTTGGGCTGCCGGGCACCTGGCTGCAGGTGCTGGGGCTCGTGGGCTTTGCCGCGATGACGGATTTTTCCGTCGTCGGCGCCGTGCCCATCGTCACGGTGCTCGTCCTCGCGGTCCTGGGCGAGGTGATCGAGTTCACGCTGGGCGGCCGCTACACCCGCAAGTACGGCGGCAGCAAGCGGGCGGCGTGGGGCGCCATCCTGGGCGGCATCGCCGGCGCGGTCGTAGGCGTGCCGATCCTCATCATCGGCAGCGTGATCGGCGCGTTCGTGGGGGCGTTCGCGGGCGCGGCGCTTCTGGAGATGACGCGGTCTCCGGACGCGCGCGCGGCCCTGAAGGTGGGCTGGGGCGCCTTCGTGGGACGGCTGGTGGCCACCGCCGCCAAGTCGGCCGTGGGCGTGGCCATCGCCGCGGTCGCGCTGCTCACGGCACTGCGATAAACTCGGCAGGCATTCGACGGCGCGCCCTTGCCGCGCCGCCCGCGCGCACCTGGCATCCACCGCCGAGCGCGGTTCCCCAGGCGGGGACCGCGCTCGCGGCGTTGAGGCGCGGCGCGGATTTCGCCATGCCGCACCGGTTTGCGAGATCCCGGGCCGGTTCCGTGCGCCCCGGCTGACTTCGCGGGGCCCGGCCGAAGCGCGGTCCGGCCTTCACCGACTTTAGAACTCCCGCAGCTCCACCGTGGCCGTATTCCGCAGCGCGTCCCCGACGCCGTTCGCCGCCGTCCCCCCGACGGGCCCGCTTGCCGGCCCGCCGGCGCGCACGCGCGTCCCGTTCCGCGCGCGCGGGTGAACGCCATGGGTCCGCGGTCCGGCGACGCCGGCCTTCCCCACGCGGAAGGCGGGCTGTCCCGCGTGCTGTCCGCGCCCACGCTGGCGGACGCCGTGCGCGTGGCCGCGGGCATCGCGCTGGCGCCGTACCGCATCCAGCTGCTGACGGCCGTCGTGCGCTCCGGCGAGGGGCTGTACGAGCTTCCGGGGCTGCGCGATGCCTTCGCGCCCGTCGAGCTCCCCCTGCGGGAGGGCGGCACGGCCCTGGAAAAGGCGTGGGCGGCGGGAGTCCCCGTCTTTCGCTACGTCGTCCCCCTGGGGAATGGGGGCGAGCTGCCGGCGACGTTCTTTCCCCTGCGCGGCCCGGACGGTGTGTTCGGCGCCCTGCTGGCGGACGAGGGGACGGCGCTGCAGCCGGCGGTGGACGCGGCCGTGGACGCCGTCGCCGCGCTGGTGCCGGCGCTGTATGCGCGCTGGGAGGCGCACGCGGCCCGTGAGGTGCTGGAGGCCAGCGAGCGGCGGCGCGACCTGTACGGCGGCATCTGCGACGCGCTGGCGGACCCCGTGCTGGTGACGGACGCGCGCAACCGCATCCTGCTGGAGAACCGGCGCGCCCGCTCGCTCTTCGCGGCGGAGGCGGGGGACGGGGAGGAGCGGCGGCACCGGGTGGAGGTGAACAACTACCTGTTCACCTCCTTCCTGGCCCGCCCGCGCCCGGCGGCCACGGAGGCGCGCGAGCTCACGCTGGTGGACCCCGATTCCGGCGCGGAGCTGCTCTTCGAGGCGGTGCCGGCGCCGCTGCCGGCGCCGCAGGACGCCACGGTGTCGCTGCTGCGCGACGTGACGGAGCTGCGCCGCGCCGGCCACCAACTGGGGCACCAGGTGCGGCGGGTGCAGCTGGCGGAAACGCGCGCCCGCTCGGAGCGCGACCAGCTGAACCTGATCCTGGCCCACGTGGGGGCGCCCATCGTGGTCACGGACCCGCGCGGGGCGGTGATGCTGATGAACCGCGAGGCGCAGCGCCTGTTCCGCCCCGGCGGCGCCCCCGGCGAGGGATCCAGCCCGGCGGCCGTGGCCAACGCGGACCGCTTTTTCGCAGCGGTGGAGGCGTTCGCGTCTACCGGCCAGCCGGAGCAGGTGGTGCGGATCGCCCTGCGCGACCCCGAGTCCGGGGCCGAGCTGCCGGCGGAGCTGACCTCGGGCGTGATCCGGGACGGGGACGGGGCGCCGCTGGCCGTCGTCTCCATCCTGCACGACCTGACGCACGAGGTGGAGAACGCGCGGCTGGCCGCCGAGCTGGCGCGGGTGAACGAGGGGCTGGAGCAGTCCATCCGCGAG
>DASQZE010000055.1:0-12309 GCA_035638875.1 Longimicrobium sp. | reverse complement strand
CAGGATCACCCCCCACACGGTCACCCACCCCGTGTCTTCGCGGCCGATGGTGCGCTGCCCGAAGAGCGCCCGGGACAGCACGGAGGCCGCGCGGGCCAGGCGGCCCAGGTAGCGGCTGACCTCCGTGCCGCGGAACGAACGCTGGCGTGCCTCGCGCGCCGCCGTGCGCGTGGCCGACGCATCGTGCTCCGCCGGGCGCTCGGCCATCACGCGCTCCACGGACCGGCGCTCCTTGATGCCCATCCCCGGCACGCGCGCGCTGCTTACCAGCGACACCTCCACGGACGACTCCGCGTCGCGCAGGAAGAGCGCCTCCATCTCCGCCGCGAAGTTCAGGTCCGTCACGGCCACGTCCAGCTCCCAGTTGCCCAGCAGCGACGCCAGGTTCAGGTTGCTGCTCCCCACCCGCGCCCAGAACCCGTCCGCCACGGCCGTCTTGGCGTGGATCATGGGGCCCTCCCACTCGAACAGGCGCACCCCCGCGTCCAGCAGGGGCCGGTAGCCCGCGCGCGACATCCCCCCCACGATGGGCCAGTTGTTGTACGCCGGCACCAGCACGCGCACGTCCACCCCGTCGCGCGCCGCGCTGGCCAGCGCCTCCGTCATGGCCGGCGGCAGAACGAAGTAGGGGTCCGTGATCCACAGCCGCCGCTCCACCCCCACGGCCACGAACTGCGACAGGCGGTAGATGCGCGACCGTCCCGGCTCGCCCTCCACCACGCGGACGGACACGTTGCCGCGGGGGGTGATGCCCGACGGCTCCGGGATCTCGTCGGGGGGCAGCCGGCCGCCCATCACCGCCCACGTCTTGCAGAACGCGCGGTCGATGACGGCCGCCACGGGCCCGCGAAACTCCACGCCCGTGTCGCGCCACGCGGGAATGCCGGCATCCGGATCGCCCGCCCACTCGTCGCCGATGCACATCCCCGACACGGAGGCCCAGCCGCCGTCCACCGCCACCACCTTGCGATGGTCGCGGCGGATGAGGTTCAGCGGATCGCTCAGCGACGGCGGCGCAAAGGCGCGCAGCTCCACCCCCGCGTCGCGGAACGGCTTCCAGAAGCGGCGCGGCGTGGCCCAGCATCCCACCCAGTCGTACAGCACCCGCACCTTTACGCCGGACCGCGCGCGCTCGCACAGCGCCTCGCGGAACATGCGGCCGATGTTGTCGTCGCGGATGATGTAGTTTTCCAGGTGCACGTACTGCTGCGCGCCCTGTATGGCGTCGAGCCACGCGCGAAAGGCGTCGCGTCCGTTGGCCAGCAGGCGGGCGCTGTTGCCGTGCACCTGGGCCGCGTCGCTGGCGCGGAGCATGGCCCGCTCGGCCGCGCGCAGCATGACGCGCATGGGCCCCACGGCCGACAGCCCCCGCGCGCGCTCGTGCGCCGGGGCCTCCGTGGGAACGTCGGGATGGGTGCCGGAAACGATGTCGTGCACGTGGAGGCTGATCGGGTGCCGGGGACGGAACACGGGCCTGTTTCGCAATCCGTCTGCCACGTTCGCAATCTAGCCTCGTCCGCGCGCGGATATCCAGTCCCGCGGCGTCATTTTTCCGGGGCGGAGGAGGAACCCGGGGGCGGCCCGAGCGGCAGGCCGTGGGTCCGCAGCGACGCCGCGATCTGCCCGGCCAGCCGCGCGCGCGCGTGGCCCTTCATCACCCCCGTGGGCAGCCGCTGCAGGCCCGTGCGATACCGTTCGCCGTACCGGTGGGGGTCGCGCAGCGTGGAGCCGATATAGTGCAGCAGCACCCGCGCGTGCTCCGCGTTCCAGGCGTACAGCGTCACCCCGCGCACGCTCCACTGGAACAGCGCGTCCGCCGGCCAGCGGAGGCGATGCAGGACCACGGCGTAGCACGTCCAGCAGCGGACGACGCCGATCCCGTGGTACCCGTAGCCGGCCCCGTGCCGCGGCGGGGTCCAGCGGATGACGGAGGGAAACTTCTCGAGCACCAGCCATCCGCCCCAGCGCACCATCCGCGCGCGGTCCTCCTCCGGGACTTTCTTCAGACTCCGGAATGCGAACGGCTCCTCCCACAGCGCCCGCCCGCCGCAGCGCGGGCAGCGGATCTCGAGCCGGAAGTCGTGGAGGATGGACAGGAACATGGATGGATGAGGATTGGGGGATGAAGATCAGAGGATGCGGGGATGTGGCAGGATGGCTCTCTGCCGATGGGCGGAGTGCCGGGCGCCCTCACCCGGGCTCGCATTACTCGCCCACCCTCCCCCCCAAACCCCTGGGGGAGGGTTGGGCACGGGTAGGGTCTCTGCACCGACGCGGAGCACCTGCCCCGGCGGAGCAGATTCCTTCGGCGGGACCCTCCGCCCGTGCCGAATGGCCGCTACCCGCCTTGACTCCCGTTCAACCTCCCCCAGGGTTTTGGGGGGAGGTGCGAACCTCGGCGACCGGTGGAGGCGCTCGCGAGGCCCGCCCCTCACAAAATCAGCGCCTCCTGCAGCACGCCCGCCGTCTGCCGGCCGTAGTCGCCCCCGAACAGGTTCACGTGCACCAGCAGGTACCACAACTGGTACACGGCGCGGCGGGTGGCGTAGCCGGGAAGCAGCGGCCACGCCTCGCGATACGCCGCGTAGAACCCGTCCGCGAACCCGCCGAACAGCTCCGTCATGGCCAGGTCCACCTCGCGGTGCCCGCGGTACACGGCGGGGTCGATGAGCGCCGGGCCGCCAGCGGCCGCCAGCACGTTGCCGCCCCACAGGTCGCCGTGCAGCAGCGACGGCCCGTCCTGCTCCGCCGCGGCCAGCGCCCCGGGCAGCCGGTCCCACAGCCGCTCCCAGTCCGCCTCGCGCCCCGGCATCCGCCCGGCCGCCCGCGCGCGGGCCAGCTGCGGCTCCAGCCGCCGCGTCCGCCAGAACTCCGCCCACGATCCCGCCGTCCCGTTCGCCTGCGGCAGGTCGGCGACGAAGTTGTCCTCCATCCACCCCCACCGTTCCGTGCGCCGGGCGCGGTGCAGCACGGCCAGCCCGTGCCCCAGCCGGTCCGCGAACCCGCGCGGCCGCGGGGCGGGCTCCAGCCACTCCAGCGCGATCCACGCCGGCGCGCCGTCCTCCGCCTCCGCCCACGCCAGTGGCCGCGGGACCACGAGGTCCGCCGCCGCGTCCGCCAGGGCCTCCAGCCCGCGCGCCTCCGCTGAAAACAGGCCGGCGGGCGCGCGGTGGTTGTGCTTCAGGAAGACGGCACCGCCGGACAGCTCCATCCGGACGCCGTGGCTGATGCATCCGCCGCTCACCCCCGACGTGCGGCGGACGGGCCCCAGCCGCGCCTCCACCGCGCCGCGCAATGCATCGGGGATCATGCCGCGGCCAGCCCGTGGGCCTGCACCACGTGCTCCAGGAACCCCGCCGACGCCCGCTCCACGATGTCGTGCACGTCGTCGAAGCCGCGCGGTCCGCCGTAGTACGGGTCCGGCACGTCGCCGCCGCCGGGGTGCGGGTCCCACTCGCGGAGCCGGTGCACGCGCGCCGCGCCGCCGCTGCCGGCCAGCAGGTCGCGCAGCGCGGCCTCGTTCTCCGCGTCCATGGCGATCACGTAGTCGAAGCGGCGCAGGTCGTCCGGCGACACCCGGCGGCTGCGGCCCGCGAGTTCCACCCCGCGGCGGCGAGCCGTCTCGGTGCTGCGCCGGTCCGGCGGGGCGCCGTCGTGGTAGCCGCTGGTGCCGGCGGAATCGATCTCGAAGCGGTCCTGGAGGCCGCGCTCGGCCACCTGCTGGCGAAACACGGCCTCCGCCAGCGGCGAGCGGCAGATGTTGCCCAGGCAGACGAACAGCACGCGGACGGGTTCTGCGGACATCGGGAACGCGGGGTGGTGAGACGATGATCGGCCCCGGGGTATGCGTCACGCCCGGAGCCGATCATTATGGTCATTTTTCAGCCGCGTGCAACCTCGCCGGATCAGCCGAAATTCGGGCGTTCGTCCGCCGAGGGGCCGTACATGGGGGGCAGGGGCACGTCCAGCAGGCGCAGGTACACGCCGAGCTGCGCCCGGTGGTGGATGAAGTGGCTGATGCCCATCCCCCGGATCATCCCCACGCGCGGCATCCGCATCATCACCTTGTCGCCCATCCGCAGCTCCCACGGGCCCAGCAGCGTGGCGTCGTCGGCGCGGTCCAGCGCGGCGCGCATGGCGGCCACGCGCTGGTCGAACGCATCCAGGATCTCCTGCAGGCTCGTGGGCGGCGCGTTGTGGGACATGCCGGCGAGGTCCAGGTACTCCGTGCTCGCGATGGTCTCGATCCAGAACGGCAGCGTGGCGATGTGCAGCGCCAGCGAACCCAGCGCCATGGACTTGGGATGCGGCTTCCAGTCCAGGTTGTCGCCGGGAACGCGCTCCAGCAGGGTGCGCGTGCGCTGGAGCTCGACTTCCAGGTCACCCAGGGCGACCTGCTTGATGGATGGCGCGGTAGCGGATTCGGCGGACATCGTCGGCTCGGTTTCGGGTGATGGACCATCGGCCTGCGCGGCCGGCGGAGAAGATAAGCCGATACGGATGGATGGCGAGGGGCGCGGATGAGAATTGGCTGGGGCCTCGGATGGCCGACGATCGCGGAATTTGATCCGATGCGACGCAGAAGGAGCGCGGCTGCGAATCGCCGTCATCGAAACCAGTGCCGGCGGACACCCATTTCCCGCGTGCCTCACCCGTCCCAAGGCCGAGAATCGCGCCCATGGAGCCACAAACGGCCGCCCACATTGGGGGCTGCGCAGGCGCCCACCGGGCCTCCGCACCCCGTTTCCGCGCCGCACTCCCGACATCCTGAACTCTCCCGGCGGGAGACGACGCGGCTCATGTGGCGCAATCGGATCGCAACCGTGGGCGCAGCGATGGAAGATCACCAGCGGGCATGCGCTCCAGACGGGCTGCTGCTGGACAATTGTGCGCGGACGCAGGTGTCCCCTGCGATGCGCTTCGAATGGGTGAGTTGCGGTACGTACAAATCTGGACATCGCAGTCCATTATGATCCGTATGGCCCTCTTGTTTCGTGTCCATTTTGTTTATACTCTCCATCAAAAGGGGACTTTGTGGTCAAGGAGACCAATCGGGCCGAGGGGTAAAAGACGATGCCGGAGAAGCGGGACAAGGCTGCCGCAGCCCCCGAGAATGCGGAGGGGCGGGACTATCGGACGGTGCCTGTGGAGGCGATCCGTAGGTTCGCGCAGGACGAGACGGAGCTGACCTCCATACGCCACGTGGCGGCGGAGGTGGGCCTGGGAAGGACGACGCTGCACAAGTTCGTGGCGGGCGAAACCATGCCGCACCCGCGCGTGCGGCGGCTGCTGGCGCTGTGGTATCTGCGCCGCCACGGCCAGGCCGCGGAGGACGAGACGGTGCGGCCGTACGTGTCGGCGCTGGAGATCTTGCTCTCCGGCGTGCCGGACGATTCGCGGTCGCGCGCGGCGGAAGACGTGCTGGACGTGCTGGAGCGCGGCTACGCCGTCACGGGCGGAGAGCGGCCCTCGTGGCTGGACGCGCTCCGCGCGCGGACCACGATGGATTGAGGCAGGAGGCCGGACGGTGTCCCAGGCGCGGCAGCGCCCGCGGTTGCGTGAGGGATGCGCGCCCGCAGGGCCGAGAACCCGAAGCAGGCGGCACAGCAGTATCGTGCCGGCTGCGCAGGGGGCTCGGCGCCGTTGGCAACGGTTGTATCGTTGCCTACGGCGCGCGCAGCCCGACCCGGAGCGCAGCGGAGGGGCACGCCCTGACTGAAGTTACAAGTGCCGAGTCCCAAGTGCCAAGTAGAAGCGAATCCCTCACTTGGCACTTGTCGCTTGGCACTAGCCACTCCCCTACGCAAAGGCCCCCGCTCGCTTGCACGAGCAGGGGCCTCTTGCCGTCTTGCCGGGCGCTGCGCCTTACAGGCCGCTCCACGGGGTCAGGAACACGACCATCAGGATGGGCACGCCGGGGATCATCAGGATGCCGATGAGCCAGAGGGCGATCTCCCAGTTCTCGTAGTCGTCTTCGGCGTGGGCCGCAGTGACGGCCGTCTCGCGCTGCACGTTCAGGTCAGCCATCGCTCTCGCTCAGCATGCCAGCGCCCGCCGGTGCGGGCTCGTTCTCGGGTGCGGGCGCCCGCATGGGGGCGGACAGGCGCAACAACCTACACCGCGCGGGGCTCCGTGTCCAGCGGCCGTAAGCTTGCCGGCGCCATCCCGCGGTAAAAGGCGGCCGCGAACCGCGGGGCCGTGGCCATCAGCGGCCGCGTGCGCTCGCCCAGCAGCCACTCCAGCTCCATCTCCTCCAGCGCCCCAATGAGCATCCGCCGCGCCATGGCCACGTCCACGTCGGCGCGGATCTCGCCGCGCTCCACCCCGGAGCCCAGCAGGTTGTCGATGGCGTACGCGTACGTCTTGAGCACGTCGCGCACGGCACCGCCGTAGAACTTGGACGACTGCCGCGACTCCAGCAGCAGCACGGTGGCCAGGGGCGGATCGGCCTCGATGCTCTGGAACTGCAGCTCCACGAACCGCGCCAGCCGCTGCTCGAACGGCAGCTCCGCGCCCATCACGTCGCGCACGGACGCGACGAACTCGTTCAGCTTTTCGCGGAAGGCGGTGAGGAGCAGGTCGTCCTTGCCCTCGAAGTACAGGTAGATGGTGCCCTCGGCCACGCCGGCCCCCGCGGCAATGTCGCGGATGCGCGCCGCGAAAAAGCCGTGCTCCGCGAACACCCGCACGGCGGAGTCGAGGATGGCCCGGCGCCGGGCTTCGCGGCTTTCGGTGAGTGGGCGCTCATTCATGGGCGGGAAGATAGTGCGAAAGTGCGAAAGTGCGAAAGTGCGAAAGTGCGGGAGTGCGCAGCGGGAATGGGAGAGTGACCGTCGCGGTCCGGGCTCACCCCCAGGGCCCTCACCCGGCTCGTTCCTCGCCACCCTCTCCCACAAACTGCGTGGAAGAGGGTATAGACTTCGACGGGCTCATCGTCGGGGCGGAATGCCTCGCAGATCGGCTGTCAGGTCGGCGCGGGGGATGGGGATGCGCCGGGCGCGCCGGGCTTGGGCTGATCGGCATCGATCGATGCTTCCGACGGGGCCGGACTGGGTGCCGCGTCGGGCACTTCGTCGCCGCCGTAGATGCGGAGGGCGGTGGCGTTGGGGAAGCGGAAGGACGGATTGGGGAACGCTGGCGAGTAGTCGAGCGAGATCCCGCGCGTAATGCGGAACATGAGGCGGTGTGGGGACGCGGTGGGATGATGGACCCGGCCGTAATCTGCGCTCCGCGAGCGCCCGCGTCCACGATCGCGTACGCGGCGGTTTCGTTTCCGCCGCTACGGGCGCGGGCGGATGATCCGGATCCATCCAGAAGCGGAACGGGCGCCCCTTCGCGGGGCGCCCGTCGCTTTGGCCGGATCGCGTGCGGTCAGCGGCGGTACGTGCCGAGGTAGTAGCTCTGTATGTCGCTGTCCATGTCGCGGCTGTAGCGCTGACCCCGGTCCATCCGTCCACCCCGGTAGCCACGATCGTACCCCATCGACGAACCACCGCCCTGGTAGCCGCGGTCGTAGCCCATGAAGGCGCCGCCGCCCGCGTATCCACGGTCGTAGCGCACCGGGAAGCCGCCCCGCGGGTAGTCGCCGCCGTAGCGCTCGCCGGACGTCGGGCCGCCCTGCATCCCCAGGTCGCGCTGGTAGCCGGTGTGGTAGCCCGTATCGCCACCCTGCCCGCGGTTCACGAAGAACTCGCCGGCATCGCTTCCGCCGCGCCCCGTGCGGTAGTCGCCGCCGTAGCCGCGTCCCGCGCCCGCGCGCCCGAACTGCGCCATGCCGCCGGGCCGGAATCCGCGGCCGCCCACGTCGTCCCAGCCGCGGTCGTAGTCCATCGTGTACCGTGCGTCGCGGGCCATGGTGGGCGACAGGAAGTATCCCTCGCCCCCTGGTCCCGTGGCCTGCATGGGCCGCCGGCCATGTCCCTCCTGCACGCGGTCCTGCTGCCCGCCGCGCTCGTGCTGCGGCCCGTGGGAGAGCTGGTTCCACATCCCGCGCACCCGGCCCATGAAGTCGCGCCCGTAGCGTGCCATCGTGCCCTCCTCGCCCTGGTCGTCGCCTCGCGGCCGAGCCCGTCCCGGCAATTCGCGAACGCGCGGCAGAGTGGCAAGACGCGCACCTGTCGCGGAATCAGGGTCATCCCCGGAGGGCAAACCCGTTCGCGCTTTGCCCTGGGGATGACCTCGGCGTTCGCGTGCCGTAAGAAACGGCCTCGGTAGATGTGGATCGCGCCCGCCGACGCGCCCGTCCGCGGCGCGATTGCTTCTGGCCCGCGGAGTGGCAGCGGTGCGCGGGATGCGTTACTTTCGGCGCGTACGCATCGGATGTGAAATCAAACGAGACCGCTGTCGACAAAAGACCATGGCACTATCCCGCAGCTCCTCGTGGAAGGAGCACCGGCTGGCGAACAGGCTGGAGTGCGACGGCACGGAATACAGCGTGGACCTGGTGGCGCGTAAGGCCACGGGCGTGGAGGGGTGGAAGGTCACGCTCGTCTTCCTGCCGCGCGGCGAGGGCGCCGAGATCAACGTGAACCTGCCCAACGCCGCCTCCACCGCCGACGTACGCCGGCTGGTGACAGAGCTGGAGGGCGCCGACGAGCGCCTGCGCGACTTCTGCCGCCAGCGCGACGCCTGATTGCAGGCGCGGCGCGGCTTGCCGACCGACGTGCGCGGGCCGCCCCGGGAACCATCCCGCGGGCGGCCCTCGTCGCAACGGGCCCCGTCCGCACGCCGCGCGCATGCCGGGGTATGCAGGCCCAGCCAGGAGAATGACGATGAGCGACACGACGACGACCGCGGCCCCCGCGCTTTCCGCGCTGCGGCCGCTGCTGGACGAAGCCGGCGCCGCGTTTGGCGAGGTGGGGGCGCGCGAGGTGGCGCGCCACTTCGGGGACGGGGCGGCGGAGTACCGGGCCGTCCGCGAATCCGCCGGCATCGCGGACCGGGCGGACCGCGCGCGATTCCGCCTGTGGGGCAAGGACCCCGCGCGGATGGTGCACGGGCTGATCACCAACGACCTGCTCAAGGCGCAGCCCGGGCAGGGCGTCTACGCGGCCATGCTCACGCCCAAGGGCCGCATGGTCGCCGACCTGCGCGCCTTTCGCCGGGCGGACGGCGAGGTGCTGGTGGACGTGGCCCGTGAGGCGCTGGAGGGCACGCGCGAGCACTTTCGGAAGATGGTGCCTCCGATGTTTGCGAAGTGGGCCGAGGCGACGGACGAGATTGTCGAGGTCGGCGTGTACGGACCGCGGTCGCGAGAGATGCTGACGGCGGTGCTCGGCGCGGAGATCCCGGCGCTAACGGAGGACGCGTTCGTGGAGCCGGATTTCCGCGGTGCCACGCTGCTCGTCGCGGCCACGCGCGAAGCGGGGCTGGAGGAGGGCTTCGACGTGTTCGTCCCCGCGGCGGTTGCGGGCGAGCTGTGGACGGCGCTGCGGAATGCGGGCGCGCGGCCGGCGGGCTTCGGCGCGCTGGAGACGCTGCGGATGGAGGCGGGGCGGCCGCGCTACGGCATCGACCTCACGGAGGAGACGATTCCGACCGAGGCGTACGAATCCGCCGGGCTGATGACGCGCGCCATCTCCTTCAACAAGGGGTGCTACACGGGGCAGGAGGTGATCGTCCGCATTGCCCATCGCGGCCACGTGAACCGTCACCTGCGCGGTCTGCGCCTGGGCGACGCGCCCGCGCCGGGGCCCCGCACGCCGCTGGTCCATCCCGAAACGGGCAAGGAAGTGGGATGGGCCACGAGCGCCGCGTTCTCGCCGCTGCTGGGGGAGACGGTCGCGTTGGGCTACGTGCGGCGCGAGGTGCAACCGGGGATGCAGGTGCGCATCGGCGCGGTGGACGGCGCGGCCGCGGACGTGGTGGACCTGCCGTTCGAGCGCCGCTGATGCGCGATCAAGGCCAGGTCGCCCTCAAGGAGTGGGCGGTGGTAGAGGAGGCGATGGCGGCGGGTGCCGTGTCGCTGCTCGTCCGCAAGGGCGGCATCCACGAGCGCGCGGGCGACTTTCAGGCGGAGCACCGCGCGTTCTGGATCTTTCCCACCGGCTGGCACGAGAACCGGCCGGACCTCGCGGAGCACCTGCACCCGTTCCTGGATGCCGTCGCCCCGCCGCGGGAGCGCGGCACCATCCCGTTCCGCGTGTACGCCGTGGTGGATGACGCGTACCGCATCGAGAGCGAGGCGGCGCTGGACCGGCTGGAGGGGCTGCACCCGCTGGCCCCGCCCGCCGCGCACGCCCGCTTCGCGTACAAGAACCGGCCGTACGTGCACGCGCTGATCGTCCGCGCCTACCCCCTCGCCGCGCCCATCGTGCTGCCGGACACCGCGCGCTACGAGGGATGCGTGTCGTGGGTGGATCTCGATCAGCCGATCCCCACCGCGAACCTCACGCCCGTGCTCTCCGACGAGGAGTTCCTGACGGTGAAGAGCGAGATCGTGCGGCGATTGGGGACGGAGGGTGTGGTGCGGGTGTGAGGGTGTGAGGGGTGGGTGGATGGGCCACAATCCAGACAGAGCGAATGAATTCGCCGCAACAACCACACGAAGTCCGCCTGCGCGGACTGCCGGCCTCGTGTGGAACTCCGCCACCCGTTTGACTTCCTGAGGGAGCGCCCGCCGGTACCTTCCCGCCGACTGAATCCCGGGCGCGACCGAAGGATCTCCTCGCCCGTGCCCGACGCCTGCCTCGCGACGGGACCCGGCCTCCAGAGCGGTTGAAGCCCCGTTCGGCGCGCGTGAGCGCGCCGAGACGGGGCTTATGGCATTCCCAGCGGCGGATTTATCCGCTCACTTCCCCCTCGGACTCGGCTTCCGCGACGGATGACGTGCTCACCTCACCGCCGGACTCCGCTTCCGCGGCCGATTAATCCGCTCACCTCCCCGCTGGGAACTCCGCTTCCGCAGCGGACTATCCGTTTACGTTCGCCTCGGCTTCTGCGAACGAATCCCCCGCTAACCGCACACCTGGCATCCGTTACGACTCGGTCTCCGCCTCCACGGCCGGCGGGAGCTCGGGGGCCTTGTAGATGGAGATCGCGGTGGTGTCGTCCATCTGCCGCAGGGCGCCGCCGGGGGGCAGGTCGTGGGTGAGGGCGTGCTCGCACACCAGCAGCCCCGCGAACGGCGTCCGCAGCCAGATTTCGATCAGCCGGTCCAGCATCCTGGATTCGTACGGCGGATCGCAGAACGCCAGGTCGTAGGCGTACGGCTCCAGCGCCTCGGCGAACGGCAGCGCGTCCTTTTTGAAGATGCGCGTCTTTTCCCGATAGTGCAGCGCGGCCACGTTGGCCTTGAGCGCGTGCAGGCTGGCGGGCCGGTTCTCCACGAAGTCGGCCTTCGACGCGCCGCGCGAGATGGCCTCGAGCCCCAGCGCGCCCGTCCCCGCGAACAGGTCCAGCACCCGCGCGCCCTTGAGCCGCGGCTGCAGGTACGTGAGCAGCGCGTCGCGCACGTGCTCCTGTGTGGGCCGCACCTGCTTGTCCGCGGGCGACGTAAGGTGCCGACCCGCCTGCTTTCCTCCCACGATCCTCATCCGGCGCGCTCCGTCACGGCGTGATCCATCCCTTCCATTTGCCCTCGTCCCAGCCCACGGTGAGGTGATTGCCGGAGCGGACGAGCGGTGTCACCAGCAGCAGCGGGTCGTCGGTCACCAGAGGCAGCACCCTGGATTCGGGGACGTGCGCCACGTGCAGCCCCCGGTCCTTGAAGCGCTTGCCGCCGCGGTCCATGAGCGACTCGGCCCCGAACCGCTCCGCGAACCGCCGCAGCTCGCCCGTGGAGGCCGGCTTCTCCTTGAGGTCCACGAAGTGGGTCTTGATGCGCCGCTCCTTGAAGAACCGCAGAGCCTTCTTGGTCTCGTTGCAGCTCTTGAATCCGAAGATCTGGACTTCCATCCGATGCGATGAAGCTGGTGGTGATTGACTTCCAGCCGCGAATAGTCGGATCGCGCCGGCAGCGGAGCGCCCCCTCCCGACCCTCCCCCGCAAACGGCGCGGGGGAGGGAGAAACTGCGATCCGGGCGGATGGCTCGGCGCGCGATGGCGGAGTTCCTGCCGCGCGCGAAGGGCCCCCTCCCCCCGGCCCCCCCCCGGCCCCCTCCCCCGCTTCGCGGGCAGGAGGGGGAGAACTGCGATTCCAGCAGGAAGGCCGCCATCCGCCTCGGACTGGGGTGTATACCCTCTCCCACGCAGTTTGTGGGAGAGGGTGGCGAGGAACGAACCGGGTGAGGGCCCGTCCCGCCTCCTACGCCGCCGCCCGCTGCCGCTCGCGTACCGGCTTCGCCTGCACGGCCGGCGCGGCGGGGACGC
>DASQZE010000054.1:0-9297 GCA_035638875.1 Longimicrobium sp. | reverse complement strand
TCATCCGTACGGAACGCGACCGCTTCTCCCCCTGTTCCGTCCGCCACGACCCCACACTATGGAACTGGCCATGAACATCCCGTCGACCTGGCGCCTTCCCCTGCTCCTGTCGTGCACGGTCGCGCTCCTTGCCGGCTGCGCGCCTGCCACCGCAGAAGGCGGCGCCAGCGCCGGCGCGAGCGCCGGGACCACCACCGCGGGGAACCGCATTCGCGCCAACGTGCTCACGCGCGAGGAGATCGAGGGCAGCGGCACCACCAACCTGTACGATGCCATCCAGCGACTGCGTCCGCAGTGGCTGCGCAACGCCTCGCAGACCAGCTACGGCGGCGGCGGCACGGAGCTCGTGGTGTACCAGAACACCACCCTGCTCGGCGGCATCGAGGCACTGCGCCAGGTGGCTCCGGGCTACGCGCAGAGCGTGCGCTACCTGGATGCCAGCACGGCGAACAACACCCTTCCCGGCCTGGGTTCGCGCCGGGTTGCCGGCGCCATCGTCATCGAGCTGCCCCGCTGACGCACGCCTGACCGCATGATTGAACGAGGGCGGGGCCAAGGGGCTCCGCCCTCGTTCGCGTTCAGACCTGGACTTCTGCGTGCGCGGCGGGCTACGGAAAGACATCAGCCGAAAGGCACGGAAGAAGAAGGGAAGAGGGACGCGGAGGAGTTCTTCCCTCTGCGTCCTCTCGTTTCGCCTCTGCGTCCCCTGCGTGAAACTGCCGTAGAACTCCGCCCGCACGATCAACGCCGATCAAACATGACGAAAAAAGCCCGGCATCACGCCGGGCCTCGTTCGCACTTTCGCACTTTCGCACTTTCGCACTTTCGCACTTTCGCACTTTCGCACTTTCGCACTTTCCGTCCGTCACTCCGCCGACTCGTCCCGCTCCCCCTCCGCCTGCGAGGGCTTGTCCTCGGGTCCGCCGGGCTCGCGGCGCAGCTCCTCGGCGGGTACCGGGCGCTCCGGCTCCGGCTGGTCCTGCTCGTCGGCGCTGTGCGGGCTCTTGTCCTCGTAACGGGGGTCCTTCACGTCAGCCTCGCTTGGTTCGGCGGTGGTTTCGCTTGGCGGACGACTGGGCCACCGTGGCGGTCGCATCGGCATCCAGCGGCGCCACGGGCGCCGCGGCGGCCTGCGCGTCGCTCCCCAGGGGCACGGCCGGGGGCGTCACCACCACCCGGTCCTCGCTGGGCTCGTGGGTGCGGGGGGGCAGCCCCATGATCTCGCGCAGCTCCCCCTCGTCCACCACTTCCTTTTCCAGCAGCCGCCGCGCCAGCACCTCCAGCACCTGGCGGTCCTCCGTAAGCAGCTTGCGCACGCGTTCGTACGTCCCGTCGATGAGCCCGCGGATCTCCCCGTCGATCTCGCGCGCCGTCTCCTCCGAGTAGTTGCGCTGCTGCGGCCCGCCGCCCTCGCCCTGCAGGAACTGGTTGCGCCGCGGGCCGGCCAGGTTCACGGGGCCCAGCTGCCGCGACATGCCGTACTCCGTCACCATGCTGCGCGCCAGCTCCGTCACCCGCTCCAGGTCGTTGCCCGCGCCCGTGCTGATCTCGTTGAAGACGATCTCCTCGGCCACGCGCCCGCCCAGCAGCACCGCGATGCGGTCCATCAGCTCCTGCTTGGTGAGCAGGTAGCGGTCTTCCGTGGGCAGCTGCTGCGTGTAGCCCAGCGCCGCCACCCCGCGGGGGATGATGGAGATCTTGTGCACGGGGTCGGCCGTGGGCACCCGCTCGGCCACGATGGCATGCCCCGCCTCGTGGTAGGCGACGATGGTGCGCTCCTTGTCGTTGATCAGCCGGTTCTTCTTCTCCAGCCCCGCGATGATGCGGTCCACCGCCTCGTCGATCTCCAGCATGGTCACGGCCGCCTTGTCGCGCCGCGCCGCCAGCAGGGCCGCCTCGTTCAGCAGGTTGGCCAGGTCCGCGCCCACGAAGCCTGGCGTGCGCCGGGCGATGCGCTCCAGCTCCACGCTGCCGTCCAGCTTGATCCCCTTGCTGTGGATGCGCAGGATGGCCAGCCGCCCGTGCCAGTCGGGCCGGTCCACCAGCACCTGCCGGTCGAAGCGCCCCGGCCGCAGCAGCGCCGGGTCCAGGATCTCCGGCCGGTTGGTGGCCGCCATGATGATGACGCCGATGCGCGGGTCGAAGCCGTCCATCTCCACCAGCAGCTGGTTCAGCGTCTGCTCGCGCTCGTCGTTGCCGCCCAGCATGTTGCCCGGCGAGCGCGCCTTGCCCAGCGCGTCCAGCTCGTCGATGAAGATGATGCACGGCGACTGCGCCTTGGCCTGGGCGAACAGGTCGCGCACCCGCGCCGCGCCCACGCCCACGAACATCTCCACGAACTCCGCGCCCGAGATGGAAAAGAACGTGACCCCCGCCTCGCCGGCCACGGCCCGCGCCAGCAGCGTCTTGCCCGTGCCCGGGGGGCCCACAAGCAGCACACCCTTGGGGATCTTGGCACCCAGGTTGGCGAACTTCTCCGGCGTCTTGAGGAACTCCACGATCTCCTGGAGCTCCACCTTGCTCTCGTCCACCCCCGCCACGTCGTTGAACGTGACGCCCGTCCCCTCCTCGCCCACGATGCGGGCGCGGCTCTTTCCGACGGTGAGCACCCCCTGCGTGGGGTTCATCCGCCGGAACATGAACATCCAGAAGCCCACGATCAGCAGCAGGGGAAAGAGCAGCGTGAGCAGAAAGCTCCAGTTGCCCTCGCTCATCCCCGTGTAGGGAACGTTGCGCGCTTCCAGCAGGGGGATGAGCTGGGCGTCCTCCACCGCCGGCCGCACGGCCCGCCAGCGCTTGGGCCCGTCGCCCTTGCTGATGGAAGTGTCGGGGATCGCCTCGATGGAGGTGGCGCCGATGCGCACCTCCTTTACCTGATTGGCGCTTACGCGGTTCTTGATCTCGCTGTACGAGACGGCCTTGGCCGTCGGGTTCAGAAAGAGACGCAGGAGCGCCAGGGCCAGGAACAGCAGCACCAGCGGCATCAGCGAGAAGCGCGGGGGGCGAAATCCGCCGCCGGCCCTGGTCCTGCGGTCGGGGGCTGCCTTGCGCCGGTCGTTTGGAAAGTTGGGTTCGGCCATGACGGCCGGGGGAGCAAACTCCGGACCATGCCCCGCCTGCCCAAACGGCCGCGCCCCGCCCCCGCATGGTGCGGGGACGGGGCGCATGAAACCGCCGCGGCGGAACGTCCCGCCGGGGTCCTACCGCAGGGGCAGAAGGTAGGTCACCCCCATGGTGAATCCCGCCGGGCGCGTCTCGCCGCCCATCTGCACGGCAAAGCTCTCCCCCAGCTGAAAGAACACCCCGCCCATGAAATTGGCTCGGGTGCCCGACTTTTCTTCGTCCTCAACCCAGTAGAAGCCCAGCCGCCCCATCTGGCGCTCCTCGTCGAAGTACTGGTTGTACGCCGTTACCTTCGACACGCCGGCGCCGGCGTACGCCACCAGCTGCGAGGTCACGGGCTTCATGAGCGCCACGTTCACCGTCTGCCAGCTCCCTTCGTCATGGAACACCCCGTCGTTGCGCGTGTCCTCCACCTCCTCGGCCGTGAGGTCGGGGAGAAAGCCCTCCTCGTCCTCGGGCGACGAGTTGTCCAGCTTGGCATCCACGTACAGCCCCAGCCCGCCCAGCAGCGAGGGCGACACGAAGTGCCCCGTCACGCCCACGAGCTGGTTGGGGATGTTGGCCACGTAGCCAATGCCAATGCGGGTGGGCATCCCCGGCATGGAACGCGATGCCGGCACGCCCACCTGCGCGCGGGCGGCCACGGGAACGGCGGCGAACGCCAGGGTGAGCACCAGGCTGCGCACGAAAGTCTGCGGCACGGAAGACCTCCTCGGGACGGTTGGATGAAGAGTACGGGCGGTGAGCGTCAGGCGCGCACGCGGACGGGAACCAGCAACTGGCCCTGCACCGGCACCCCGTCAATGGAGGCCGGCTCGAACGAGAACTGCCGCAGGTATTCACGAAGGCGAATTTCCGTCCCGCCCCCCGAAAGGTCGCCGCGCACCAGCTTCGCATCCGTCACGTAGCCCAGCGGATGCACGGTCACCTGCATCACCACCACCCGCTCGCGGGTGCCTCCCCGGTAGCGGACGCCGCTCCCCAGGAAGCTCGCCATCTCCGCCTCCATGTCCAGGCTGCGCGGCCGGGGCGGGCAGTGCTCGCGGGGCAACAGCGTATAGCGCGCCTCGCCGCCTGCCGCCTGCACCTGCAGCCGGGCGCCCCACGCGCGCTCCCGCGCCGGCGCCGTGCGCAGGCTGGCGAACACCAGCTTCTGCACCGAGTCGGCCAGCATGGGGCTCATGGCGTGCGCCAGCAGGTCGCGGCGCAGGTTCACCCCGTCCGGCTGGTACCACAGCGTCAGGACCGCTTCGCCGTGCTTCAGCTCCGCCGCCTGGAGCAGCCGCGCGATCTGGCCCGTGAGCGCGGCCGAGTCCAGCAGCGCCGTCACGGGGGGCAGGGGCTCGGCCAGCGCCTCGGCCCCGCACCTGGAGACACGCATGGAAAGGTCGTCCGCGGGCGAAGGCGCCGCCTGCGTGCGGCCCGGCGTGCAGGCCGCCGCCAGCAGCCACAACGTTCCGAGCGCCGCGCACGTGACAGATTTCAGGCCGCTCGCGCGTTCTCTCTTGCGGCCGATGCAGGCGTTGGTCACCATGGCCCTGCTTCTGCATGTTCGGGGTGGATGCCCGCGGGGCGCGGGAGGTATGCCGTGCGGGGCAGGCCGAGCGCCGGGGCGGACCGCGGAATGCGGGGGCCCGGGCGTCCGCTTCTGCCCTGTCAACGCGCGAGCACGGCCGGATTCTGACCGGGCCGCATCCCGCGGGGTAAGACGCGCCGCGTGGACGGGGCGCGGCAGCGACGAAACTTGGGGGAGCCCTCGCCGGCTGGCAACGGTCGCGGCCGGGCAGACGCATTCCTGGCGGCGTGGGCACGTGCCCGGGCACACGGTGGCGGGCAGGCCATAAACCTGGAGGAAATCTGCATGATCAGGCGATTTGCGGTGGTACTTTTCGCCCTGGCGGGAGCGGGCGCGTGCAGCGACACCGCCTTCCAGGAGCCCGTGGCCTTTCAGGCGGACCTCGCGCCCGTGGGCAACGAGACGGCCACCGGCTCCGTGGCGGCCGTGTCGCAGGGGCGTGCCACCGAGGCCGGCATCACGGCCCGCCTGGGGCCGGCGGGCCGCGTGGTGGGCTGGGAGATCCGCCTGGGCACGTGCGCCAATCCCGGCGAGCGGCTGGGGGGGCGCGGCGCGTACCCGGACCTGACGGGCGATGCCACGGGAACCGCCAACGTAGAGCGCACGTTCATCAACGAGTTGATGAACGCGGATACGCGGTACCACGGCGTGCTGCTGAACGCCACGGACCGTTCGGTCGTCCTGGCCTGCGCGAACCTGGTCCGCGTGCAGTTCTAGCCCGGGACGAATGGAACTCCAGCGCATGCCGCGGGTATGGGCTGGGAATGGCAGGGAACCACACCAACGCGGAGCGCCACCATGATTCGTAAAGCAGCCACTGCCTTCGCGGCAGTCGTCGTGCTCGCATCGGCCGCGGGGTGCTCGGCGCCCACGGAGCCGAGCTATCCCAGGGACCGCGGCGAGGAAGACCTGCCCAAGCCGCCGCCAGCCGAGGCGTCGCTCGTTCTCCCGTCCGCCGCGCAGTACGCCTGAGGCAGTGCCGCCGGCCCGCAGACCCCCGCGGGCGGCGCAGCGCGGGACGGGGTTGGGCCGGTGCACGCAGTCGTAGCGACGCGTCCCCTTGCTGGAGAGCACCGGCGCGTGCCGTTCCCCTTCGTGCGAGACCTTCCTGTTCCAGATGACGCGGCTTCGGCCGCGTTTTTCGTTTCTGCCTTCTCCGCGAATCTCCCCCGTCTGCCTTTCCGCTGGACCAGGAATCACCTCCCCGGGCAGCATGCAGGCGTCGGATACCGATTCCCACGATTGATCGTGCACACGGAGTTTTACCTGCCGTCTCACGCGGAGACGCGGAGGACACGGAGAACAGAGTGAGAATTGCAACGGCAACTACACCCGGGGGAACGGAGGGAACCGCGATTTACCATGTGGTTCTCCGCTTCCCCCGGTGATCCCCGATCCGTCGTCGTCTCCGCCGTCCTCCGCGTTCCTCCGTGTCTCCGCGCGAGACGGCAGTAGAGCTCCGGGTGCTCAATGAATCGTGGGACCCGGTATGATCCCGAGTCCCGTGTGCATGCAACCATCGTTCTCCGTGTTGCGAGAGCGATGGCGACGGAGATGGCACGAGAAAGGGGATGCACCCGGCGGGTGCATCCCCTTTCACTTCACGCTCGCGCGTGACCGTCAGCCTGCGGTGTTACTCGCCCGGGAAGGCGTACGAGCTACGGGGGGCGGCACTCGCGCCGCCGACGCCGCCGAACGTGTACGGCTCGCCCAGCCCGAGCACGAACGCCTGCTCCTCGGGAATGGGCAGCTGCAGGGGCGTGCCGATGTACAGGTCACCCCAGCCGCGGCCGTCGAAAAACCACGACGCCTTGTAGGCACCGGTTCCCCACGTCTCGTTGCGCTTCTCCCACTTGAGCATCTCGAACAGCCCGGCGCAGCTGCCGTTGGGCAGCTTGGGCACGCAGCTCGTGTTGAGGCCCGCGGCGTTGGTGGCGTTCAGCCCACCCGCCGCGATGCGGCTCACGTTCACGCTGTCCGCCGCCGCCCCCAGGTTGCCGGTGCGGAAGAGACCCTCCGCCGCCAGCATGCGGATCTCGGCGTAGGCGATCTCCGGCCACGGGCCCGACGCGAACTTCGGAGTCGACCCGGCGGGTACGTCCAGCAGACGGCTGGAATACCACGAATGGCGCCACACGCCCCGGTTGGGGTTGGTCCACTGCGACGCCACCGCCGGGGCGGTGCCGGCCGCGTTGGTGCGGATGTGGTAGTACTTGCCCTTGTTCGCCACCTGCGCGGCGAGCGTGGCACCCTGCGGGAAGCGCAGGTCCGGCGTCACGATGAGAACCGGGTCGCCGTTGGCGAAGTTCGGCTCGCGCGAAGCCAGCGGACGGGCCAGCCACTCCTGGTAGTCACCAGACTGGTCGGCCATGCCGTGGATGAAGTACGTGAGCTGCTGGAACGTGGGCAGCTGGGCGAACTGCAGCGTGCAGCTGAAGCACCAGTTGCTGTTGTACACGATGTTGCGGTCCGAGTTGAAGTCCGACTTGATGCCGGCCCCGGTTTCCACGAGCACCTGGGTCCAGTTCACCGCCCCGCGCTCCGCCGGCGTACGGGCGACGTTCGCCCGGTAGCGAGCCTTGAACGAGTTCGCGATGCGAATGAACTCGGGCATGCTCACGTCGGCCTGGGTCGCCATCCACTCCTTGGGAATGGTGGCGCTGCCGGCCGTGGCGGCCAGCGCGATGGCCTGGTCCAGCTTGGCCAGCGCCGCGGCGTTCAGCGCCTGGTATCCTACCGGCTCGCCCAGGTCGATCGGCGCGCCCGCGTCGTCGATGGTCTGGATGGCCTCGTCCACGACATAGCCCTTGTCGTAGATCAGCGCCAGCGAGCCGTGCGAGATGCCCTGCACGAACTTGCCGAAGATCCGGGCGCGGAGCACCCGGGCCGTCCCCAGGCCGTTGGAGACGGCCGTGTCCGAGTTGATGGTGCGCAGGCCGTCGGCCACCGAGGCAAGCGCCCGGTAGTGACGCTGCCACGCCGTCGAGATGAACACGTACTCCTGGTGCGTGGCCGAGTTCTGGATCGGCACGCGCGGGATCTGGCTGTACTCGTGCGAGCCCTGGTTGGCCGCCGTGGAGCTCCACATGAACGACTGCGTCGAGAAGATGTAACCCGGGCTTCCCGCCGTCGTCGCCTGCTGCCACTCCTCGCCGCCGTACCAGCTCTTGTACCCGCCGGCGACCAGCGATTCCACGTCGCCTGGAGTGGCGAGCGCGCGGCCGCGGTCGGGCGTATTGGTGTTGGGGACCACCAGGTCCGCGCATGCTGCTGCTCCGGAGAGCATCAGCAGCGCGGCGGCGGCCTTGTACCGGTTGTTCATTCGTGAGACTCCCTTAGAAGTTAACCTCGACGCCGAGCGTCCAGGTCCGGAAGTTCGGGTACTGGAAGCCCTCGACGCGCGCGATCGCGGCGGAGCCGGTGTTGCCGCCGGCCTTGCCCACCTCGGGGTCGTACCCGCGGTAGTCGGTCCAGGTCTTCAGGTTGCGGCCGCTCAGCATCAGGCTCAGCCCGTCGAGCTGGTTGACGCCCGGCACGCGGGAGATCAGGTCCTGCCCGAAGGTGTAGCGCAGCGACAGCTCGCGCAGCTTCACGAAGCTGCCGTCCTCGACGAAGGCCGAGCTCGGACGCAGGCCGCTCGTCTGGTACAGCGAGCTGTAGTACGAAAGCGGCTTCTGCTGGTCGGTCGGGACGCCGGTCTGGTCCGACAGGCCCGACGTGCGGCGGAACACCGCCCACTGCAGGGGCTGGTTGTACACGCTGAAGCCCTGCACCGCGTCGAGCAGGCCGTACAGCGTAAGGCCGCCGAAGCGCATGGTCGACGAGAAGCTCATCGAGTAGTCGGGCAGCGTGTTGCCCAGCGCGCAGTACTCGGTGCGGACTTCGCGGTCGGTGCACTGGGCGCCGAACGGAGTGCCCCACGCGAGGGTGCTGAACAGCGGGGAAGCCCGCTGCAGGGCCGAGGGAGCGTTGGTGCCCCACTTGCGCTCGCTCAGCTCGCCGCCGCCGGTCCACACGAGGTAGCCCTCGTCGTTCACGCGGAACGCGCCGCAGTCCACGCCGGCGGGCAGGTGCGAGCACTCGGTCGCGAACTGGCGGCCGTAGAACGTGCCCAGGGTCTCGCCCTCACGCGCGTAGAACACGTTGCCCAGGTTCTGCCCGGCCACGCCGTAGCGGAAGCCCGGCACGTTCATGGCCGTGATCTCGGTCCGGGTGCGGTCGTAGTTCATACGCGCCGACCAGGAGAACTGCCCGCGCTCGATGAGGCGCGTGTCCAGCGACACTTCCCACGTCTTGCTCTGCAGCGTGCCCGCGTTGACCGTGCGGCTGATGTAGCCGGTCGTGGCCGGAAGCGGGATCGGAAGGATCTGGTCTTCCGTCGTGGAGTGGGCGTACGTCAGGCCCAGGGTGGCGCGGTTGGCCAGGAAGCCCAGGTCGATGCCGGCCTCGTGCTCGGTGGTGTACTCCGGGCGCAGGTCGCGGTTGCCCAGGTTCTGCCCGGCCACGCCGTAGCGGAAGCCCGGCACGTTCATGGCCGTGATCTCGGTCCGGGTGCGGTCGTAGTTCATACGCGCCGACCAGGAGAACTGCCCGCGCTC
>DASQZE010000053.1:0-14194 GCA_035638875.1 Longimicrobium sp. | reverse complement strand
CCGAGCGAATGAATTCGCCGCAACGAACACACGAAGTCCGCCTGCGCGGACTGTCCGTCACGGGCCAGTGCCACGCCGGCACTGACACCCGGTGGGAATCTGTTCAACTTCCCCCAGGGGGTATTGGGGGAGGTGCGGGCCTCGGCGAGCGGTGGGGGCGCCTCGCGAACTCTGCCCTCGTGCAGGAACCATGAACACCGTCTCCAGCGCGCGGGCGCCGCTCGCGGGACGGCTGTGGGCGTACCAGCGCGAACGGTTTCCGCTGGCCGCGTACGTGCCGCTCATCGGGATCTCGGCGGTGGCGGCGGCGGGGTACTCGAGCGCGGCGCGGGGCCGGCCGGGGCTGCCACCGTGGCCCGTGCTCGTCGTGGGACTGGTGACGGGGATCGCGTTCTTCTTCCTTCTCCGCGTGGCGGACGAGCACAAGGACGCGCACGTGGACCGGCAGTTCCGGCCGGAGCTGCCCGTGCCTCGCGGGCTCGTCTCCCTGGCGGAGCTGCGGGGCGCGGGGGCCATCGTCGCGCTGATCGTGGTCCTGGCGAACGCGCTCGTGGCGCCCCGGCTGCTGCTGGCGCTCGTCCCGGCCGCCCTGTGGGCGGGGCTGATGGCGCGCGAGTTCTTCGTGGCGGAGTGGCTGCGGGCGCGCCCGGCGGCGTACCTGCTGAGCCACATGGGGATCATGCCCCTGCTCTTCGCCTACCTCACGGGGCTGGACTGGCTCGCCGCGGGTGCCCGTCCGCCGCGCACGCTGCCCCTCTTTCTGGGCCTCGCCTTTCTGAACGGCATCCTGGTGGAGATCGGCCGGAAGATCCGCGCGCCGCGGGACGAACGCGAGGGCGTGGAGACGTACACGGCCACCTGGGGCGTCCGCGCGGCGCCGACCGTCTGGCTCGCGACCCTGGCACTGGCCGCCGTGCTCGGCGCGCTCGCGGCGCCGCAGGCGGTGGCGGACGAGGCTGCCGTCCCGCTGGCGGTGGCGGGGATCGCCGCCGCGCTGCCGGCCGTCGCGTTTCTCCGCGCGCCCTCCGCCGCGCGAGCCAAGCGGATCGAGACGGCCTCCGGGCTGTGGACGCTGGTCTCCTACCTCATCCTCGCCCTCACGCCCTTTCTCTTCGCCGGATGACGGAACCCGCATCTCCCGGATCTCCCGCATCTGCCTGGCCCATCCACACAGGCCGCGCCGCGCCCGCGCTGGAGGACGTCGGCGGCAAGGCGCGAAACCTGGCCCTGCTGCAAAAGGCCGGCGCCGACGTGCCGCGCTGGATCACCATCGGCACGGCGGCGTTCGAGCGGCTGGTGATCGGCGCGGACGCATCCACCGAGAGCGACGCGGAGGCCGTGCGCACGCGGGTGCTGGGGATGGAGCTGCCGGCGGACTTCCGCGCGGCCGTCGGCGCCGAGCTGGACGCGGCGGGGCTGCGCAAGCCGCTGCTGGCCGTCCGCTCGTCCGCCGTGGGCGAGGACGGGGCGGCGGCGTCGTTCGCGGGGCAGTTCGACACGGTGCTCGGCGTGCGCGCGGACGGCGACGCGGCGGAGCTGTGGGATGCCATCCGCCGCGTGTGGGCATCGGCCTTCAGCGCGCACGCGGCGGCGTACCGGGCGCGGCACGGCGGGGCGGCGCCGCGGATGGGCGTCATCATCCAGAAGATGGTGAACGCGGATGCCGCCGGCGTGGCGTTCTCGATGGATCCCGTTCGCGGCACACCGGACGTGGCAGTGGTGAGCGCGGTGTTCGGGCTGGGCGAGGGGCTGGTGAGCGGGGAGCTGGATGCGGATACCTACCGCGTCTCGCCGGCCGGCGGGGTGGAAGCGGAGATCGCGAGCAAGGACCGCGCGCTGGGACTGCAGCCGGACGGCGGCAGCGCGTGGATCCCCATCCACCCCAACGACCGCATGCAGCGCGCGATCACGGACGACGAGGCGCGCGACATCGCATCCGCTGCCCGCCAGCTCGCGGAGCATTTCGGCGCGCCGCAGGACGTGGAGTGGGCGCTGGCCAGGGAGCCCGTGAACGTCCGGCGGCGCCTGTTCATCCTCCAGACGCGGCCGATCACCACCATCGCGGCACCGAGCGCATCCACATCCCCCGACACGTCATCCCCCAGGACGCAGGCGGAGGGGGAGCGGCGCATCTGGGACAACAGCAACATCGTCGAGAGCTACAGCGGCGTCACCACCCCGCTTACGTTCAGCTTCGCGCGCTCGGTCTACGAGGAGGTGTATCTCCAGTTCTGCCGGCTGCTGGGCGTGAGCGAGGCGCTGCTGGAGGAGCACCGGCTCGTCTTCGCGAACATGCTCGGGCTGGTGAACGGGCGGGTGTACTACAACCTGCTGAACTGGTACCGCGTGCTGGCGCTGCTCCCCGGCTACACGGTGAACCGCGAGTTCATGGAGCGGATGATGGGCGTCCGCGAAAAGCTCGCCGACCCGCCCGCCGTGGCCACCGTCGCGGGCAAGTGGGAGGACACGGGGCGCACGGTGCGGATGGTCGGCAAGCTCATCGGCGCCCAGCGCAGCCTGAAGGGCGAGGTGCCGGCGTTCCACGCGCGGGTGGATGCGGCGCTGCGGCCCCTGGCGGGGGTGGACCTGGCGGCGAAGGGCGCGGACGAGCTGGCCGCCATTTACCGCGACCTGGAGGAAAAGCTGCTTCGCCACTGGCGCGCGCCGCTGGTGAACGACTTCTTCGCCATGATCTTCTTCGGCGTGCTGGTGAAGCTGGTGGAAAAGTGGATGCCCGGCGCGCCGCCCACGCTGGCGAACGACCTGCTGGTAGGCGAGGGCGGCATCATCAGCACGGAGCCGGCGAAGCGGGTGCTGGAGCTGAGCGCCCGCGTGACCGCCGATCCCGCGCTCACGGCGTTGTTCGACGGCGAACCGGACGATACGGCGCTGTGGGCGCGGCTGGGCGCGGGGCAGGCGCACGCGGCCTTTGGAGGCGAGGTGCGGGCGTACCTGGAGCGCTTCGGCGACCGCTGCGCCAACGAGCTCAAGCTGGAGACGCTCACGCACGGCGACGATCCCACCTTCCTCGTCCGGCTGATCCGCACCTACGCGCGCGCCGGCGCCCTCCGCGAGCAGCCGGGCAACCACGAGGCGCAGGTGCGCGCGTCGGCGGAAGAGACCGTGCGGTCGCGGCTGGGCGGCGTGCGGCGGCGCGTGTTCTTTCGCGTGCTGGGGCAGGCGCGCAGGCGCATCCGCGACCGCGAAAACCTGCGCTTCGAGCGGACGCGGGTGTTCGGCGCGGTGCGGCGCATCTTTCTGGGGATCGGGGCGCGGCTGGCGGAGGCGGGGCGGCTGGACACGCCGCGCGACGTGCTGTACCTGCGCGTGGACGAGATCTTCGCGCACCTGGACGGCACCGGCGTCACGGGCGACCTGCGCGCGCTCACCGCATTGCGCAAGGCGGAATTCGCGGCGTACGAGCGGGCCCCCGCCCCGCCGGACCGCTTCGAGACGCGCGGCCCCCCCGCGGAGTTCGTGGCCGCGCTGGCGCCGGCCGCCGTGCCGTCGGGCGAGCTGCGGGGGACGGGGTGCTCGCCGGGGATCGTGCGGGCGCCCGTGCGCCTGGTGCGCGACCCCAACCACGCGGGCGAGCTGGCGGGGCACATCATGGTGGCGGAGCGAACCGATCCCGGCTGGACGCTGCTCTTTCCCGCCGTGGAAGGAATCCTGGTGCAGCGCGGCTCGCTGCTGAGCCACAGCGCCATCGTGGCGCGGGAGCTGGCGCTGCCGTGCGTCGTGGGCATCGCGGGGCTGATGGATACGCTGCGCGACGGGGAGATGGTGGAGATGGATGGAACCGCGGGCACCATCCGGCGGTTGGAAGAACCGGAGGCGGGGGAGTAGCGGCGCCGTGGTCGGGCAGAGCGAATGAATTCGCCGCAACAAGCACACGAAGTCCGCCTGCGCGGACTGTCCGTCACGGGCGGGTGCCACGCAGGCACGGAGCCCAGGCGGAATGAAGTTGCACCTCCCCCAGGGGTTTTGGGGGAGGTCGCGAGGAACGAGCGGGTGGGGGCGTCCGGCGGAGGTCCGCTCCGGGAGCGAAGCCGAGATCGCCGGAGCGAATGAATTCGCCGCTGGAACTTCGCGAAGTCCGCCTGCGCGGACTGTCCGGCACGGGCGGGTGCCACGCCGGCACGGAGCCCAGGCGGAATGAAGTTGCACCTCCCCCAGGGTTTTGGGGGAGGTCGCGAGGAACGAGCGGGTGGGGGCGTCGGGCGGAGGTCCGCTCCGAGAGCGAAGCCGAGATCGCCGGAGCGAATGAATTCGCCGCTGGAACTTCGCGAAGTCCGCCTGCGCGGACTGTCCGGCACGGACGAGTGCCACGCCGGCGGCGGGTTCCCACGACCCTGATTGATTTCCTGAGGGAGCGCACGCGGGCACTCGAACCCGCACCAGCCTCCGAGCGCGACCGAAGGATCTACTCCGCGTCGCGCAGGACTCCGCCTCCGCGCACGGCACAGCACGGGCAAGACGGTGCTGGCGAATGCGAGCGTCAGGCACGGGATAGTAGATCCTTCGGTCGGCGCCATGGATTCCGGCGCGGGCAAGTGCCTTCGGCGCCTCCCTCAGGAAATCAAGCGGGGGGGCAGGCATTCACAGCAGGACGTCGGTGCCCCATGCGTGTCGCGGGGCACCTGCCTGGCGAAGTAGATTCCTCGGTCGGCGCCAGGGCCTCGTCGCATCGACGGTTCCGGCGGCGCCTTCCTCGGAATGACATTCGTTGTCCAGACTCACCAATCCCCCCCGAAGTCCGTGACCGGCGGATCATCCATCGACACCCGCGCGTCGTTCTCCTTCATCCGCTACGCGAGCGTGTGGGAGGATGCGGACGTGCTTTGCGAGGCGCTCGCCCCGGCCGCGGCGGGCGGGCGCCTGCTCTCCATCGCCTCGGCGGGGGACAACGCGCTCGCGCTCCTCACCCTCGATCCGGCGGAAGTCGTCGCGGCGGACCTGAGCCCGGTGCAGCTGGCGTGCGTGGAGCTGCGGATGGCCGCATTCCGCCACCTGGATCATCCGCAGCTGCTCGCGTTCCTGGGCACGGCGCCGTCGGCGGACCGCGCGGCAACCTACCGGTCGCTGCGGGGCGAGCTCTCGGCGGAGGCGCGGGCGTTCTGGGATTCGCAGCCGGAGGCGGTGGCGGGCGGGGTCATCCACGCGGGCAAGTTCGAGCGCTACCTGCGCGCCTTTCGCACGCGCATCCTCCCCTTCGTGCACCCGCGCCGGCGCATCGACCGGCTGCGGGAGCGGCGGACGATCGCGGAGCAGCAGACCTTCTACGCGCGGGAGTGGGACACGTGGCGGTGGCGGGCGCTCTTCCGCCTGTTCTTCAGCCGCACGGTGATGGGGCGGATGGGGCGCGATCCCGCCTTCTTCTCGCACGTGGAGGGCTCCGTAGGATCGCGCATCCTGGCGCGGACGCGGCACGCGCTCACCGCACTGCCCGTGCACAGCAATCCGTACGTCGCCTACATCATGACGGGCAACTACCCGCCCGAGGCCCTGCCCCGCTACCTGCGCCCGGAGTGGTTCGGGGCCATCCGGTCGCGCATCGATCGCGTCCGTCTCGCGCAGGCACCCATCGAGACGGCGGGCGAGGGGCGCTTCGACGGATACAACCTGTCCGACATCTTTGAGTACATGAGTCCGGCGGAGCACGACCGCTGCTACGGCGCGCTGGTGGACCGCGCGAACCCGGGCGCCCGATTGGTCTACTGGAACCTGCTGGCGCCGCGCAGCCGGCCGGACGCGCTCGCGGACCGCGTGGAGCCGCTGCGCGAGACGGCGGACGAGCTGCACGGGCGCGACTTGGCGTGGTTCTACGGCGCGCTGCACGTGGACCGGGTGCGCGCGTGAACGCGCTCGCGTGGCTGCCGCCGTTCGGTACCGTGGCGGGCGAGGTGGCGCGCGCGGGGCTGGTGACGCTGTTCCTGCTCGCGCTGTTCGCGGCGGGGGAGGCGTGGCGGCAGTGGGGCAATCCGCCGGCGGAGTGGACGCGCAAGCTGGCCCACGTGGGCGCGGGGCTCGTCACGGCCGCGTTCCCGTGGATGTTCGCCTGGCACTGGACGGTGCTGCTGCTGGCGTTCGGGTTCGCGGGGATCGTGTTCGGCACGCGGCGGCTGGGGTGGCTGCAGAGCATCCACGGGGTGGAGCGGCGCTCGGAGGGCGGCATCTACTACCCCGTCGCCATCTACCTCCTGTTCCTGCTCGCGGGAGACCGTCCGGTCTTCTACCTGGTCTCCCTCCTCGTGCTGATGGTGAGCGACTCGCTGGCGGCGCTGCTGGGGTCGGAGTACGGCAAGGCCATCTACCACGTGGAGACGGACCGGCGCAGCGTGGAGGGCTCCGCCGTCTTCCTGCTGACGACGTTCTTGGCTGTGCACCTGCCGCTGCTGCTGGCCACGGACACGGGCCGCTGGGCCGCCGTGCTCATCGCCGCGCAGATCGCGCTGACCGTCACCATCTTCGAAGGGATCAGCCCGGGCGGCAGCGACAACCTGGTGGTGCCGCTGGCGACGTACTTTCTGCTGACGATCATGACGCCGAAGACGGCGGAGCACATCGCGCAGCAGCTGGCGGCGCAGCTCGTCATCACCCTGCTGGTGGCGCTGCTGGCGTGGCGGTTCCGGTTCCTGGCGCTAAGCAGCTCCATGGGGCTGGCCCTGGTGGTGTACGGGGCGTACGCGCTAGGCGGCGCGGAGTGGACCCTTGCGCCGGCGCTGGCGGTGCTGTGGTTCGCGGCGTTCTACCTGGTGGCGCGCAAGGTGGAGCCGGACGCGGGCGCCGGGTACCACATCCGCACGCTGTTCTACGTGGCGGGGGTGCCCACGCTGCTGTTCTTCGCCAACAATGCCCTGGAGCACGCGTTCGGCCTGCGGCACGCGCTGCCCAACGTGCGCCTGGCCGTGCCGGACCTGCTGTACGTGCCGTACGTGGGCGCGGTGGCGGCGCAGCTGCTCATCGTGCTGTACGCGCACCTGCAGCGGGTGCCGGAGGAGCACCGGCGCTCGTCCAACGGCATCGCGGCGTTCGGCGCGGTGCTGGGATTCCTCGTGGTGGTACCGGTCGGTCTCGCCGTGGGCACGGCGGGGCTGAACGCGCGGGGGATGATCACGGGCGGCGCCATCTGCCTCGTGATCTGCGCGGTGAGCCTGGCGCTGTACCTGACGGTGCGGCGGATGGAAGCGTGGCCCAAGGTGGCGCCGTGGGACCTGCGCCTGCAGTCCATCAGCACCGCGACGGCCACGGCGCTCGCGCTGCCGGTGCACGTGTGGACGCTGGGGCTGTGAGGGTGGGGGTGGGATGAGGATTATCGTGCAGGGGATGACGTCGATCGTGTGCGGGATGAGGGCGATCGGCCGCGGGATGTCGATCGGGCCCGGGATAAGGTCGATCATGTGCGGGATGAGGTCGGTCGCGGTACAAGACCGGGAGCGATTGAAATCGCGGCTACAACATCACGCTGTCCGCCTCCGCGGACACCACGGCAGAGTTTTGATCGCGGCCGCGATGGTCGTGGCAGGGGCGGGGATTCCGGTCTCGATTCACGCGCAGGAGCCGGTGCCCGCATCCGCCGGAGGCGCGGCGCCGGAGCGGCGATGCATGGAGCGGCACCTGCGGGAAGCGGCGGCCATCAACAAGGCGCGGATGCCGCTCTACGATTCGCTTACGGGCGGCCGGTCGCGCGGCATCTCGCGGAGGCTGATCTGGACGGAGCGGCTGGGCGTCGTGGCCGCGTGGTACGTGGACTTCCGCGCGCGTCGCTTTCAGCGCGCGGGCATCCGCATCGTCTGCGACGACTTCGTGCCCATGGCGCACACGCCGGCGTTCCAGCCGCGCGCCGCCCATCCGCCCCCGCCGCTCGCGGACTTCGTGCGCGCCGATGCGTCCGGGATCCGGCGGGAGGTGGAGTGGGCGCAGCGCCGCGGCGGATGGGCCGCCGCGAGCGCGGTGCTGGAGCGGGAGATCGAGGCGCTGGCGATGACGCCGGCGTACCACTGCATGCTGCGCCACCTGCTGGAATCGGCGCTGCGCGTCAGCAACCACGCGCCGCGCTACGTCGCGGAGGCAGACGCGCGCGGGCTGTCCGCGTCGCCGGAGGACCTGTCGCGCGCGCTGCTGGACCTGCACCTGATCGCCCTCCGCGACGCCGCGAAGCTGGACGTGCGCGCGGCGCCGCTGCAGGCCGATGGCATCCCCATCCTTTGCCAGGACGTCCCGCCCATCCCCCCGTTCGCAAATCCATGAACAGCGCCTCCCCGCCAACGTGCTGACCTTCTCGGCCGGATGCTCGTTGTCGGCTTGCCGGCGCTGCTGACGAGGGCTTGGCACTCGGTGCGGCCGTGCTCAGCCCGATGCGCTGGCCTCCAGCCCGAAGCCACCTCTTATATTACGGATCGCGATCAGGTGGACCTGTGCACGGGCGGATTCCCGCTCCATGAAGCCACCATCCCGCTTTTGAAAGGATGCGATGCCGGCTTCTCGCCGGCAGCAACCTGATCTACCAGGGAATGCGTGGTTCCCGCGAGAGCCATCCGGCCCGCGATCGGCCGTTGAGGCGCATCTCCCGAAGGTACGGCTTTCACGGAGTCGGCCACACCGGATCATTGCGATCGTGACGACCGGACGCGGACCGGAGGCGCTCGGCGGGTGCATCAGCCCCTTGGTGGACGGGCTGCTTCCGGCGAGGGGACGGAATCCGCGTTTTTTGGAGGGGCACGATGATGGCGCGGAGACGGATGTGGGTCCTGGCACATCATCCACCTGATCGCGATCGGTAAAAGCCTGCCCACGCCGAGACTCGGATGCCAGGCCGCATCCGCAGCCGTGGCGGATCGCGCTTTCAGACCGTGACCTTATTCCCGCGCCCGCGGCGACCGCATTACGTGCATCGACCTGGTGGAAGGCAACGCGGAAACCGAGAAATCCCACGCCGGTGCCGTAGCCGCAGCGATGCCGTACCGCAGCGATGCCGTCCGGTTTTGCGGAACCGGACGTTCTTTCCGGGTCACCCGCGAAGGCGGCTCATCCCGCGCCCCGCAATCCACGAAACCCGCTCCAGCCCTTCCCGATGATGATCATCCAGCGCACGGCCCTGATTCTTCTTGCCGGAGGGATGGCGGCCCTGCCCGCGGATGCGGCGGCCCAGGCGCGGCGCTTGGGGCCGTCCGTGGAGGCCAGCGTGGGCGCGAGCCTGGGCGGCGGCGGCCTGTACAACCACCGCGCCGGCGGGGCGATGGATGCCGTGCTGACGGTGCCGGTCGCATCCACCTCCTCGGGCACCCTGTTCGTGGGCGTCACGGGGACGGCGAACGGGCCCATGGCGGTGGATGACATCTGCCTGGTGGGGCCGGACGAAACGTGCGTGGAAGACTATCCCACGTTCATGTCGCTTGGGGTGGTGGGCGGCGTGCAGCGGCAGCTTTCCTCCACGCTGTCGTCGCGCCTGCTGGCGGGGCCGGCGTACTTCCAGTCCGTGGACGGCGACGACGCGCTGGGACTTCAGGGCCGCGTGGACGTAGCGCACTCCACCGTCCTCCCTCGCGTGGCGCTCGTCGCGTCGCTGCGCGGCTCGCTCCTTCCGCGCTACGAGGGCGAGACGCTGCGCTTCGGGGCGATCGGGCTGGGGCTGCGCATCCAGTAGACGCACGGTTCCGGCGGCTGCACAGCCGGTGCTGGCTGAAGGGCCCCGGCAGGTTGATGTAGGTGCAGGGCCCCGGCAGAGCGAATGAATTCGCCGCAACAACTACACGAAGTCCCCCTGCGCGGACTGGCCGGGCGGGAACCAGATGCCACGCGGGTGCACGAATCTCGAGGTGCAACCGAGTTCCGTGGGAAGCCTGCAGGGCACAGCCTTCGCCTCCAGCCGACGAACGCCGCCTGGCACAGAGTCCCACGCAGGTGGACTTCGTGTGCTTGTTGCAGCGAAGCAGCGAATCTATTCGCCCGGCTGGGTCTCGGCCGCACGGCTTGCCCAGCCCCGGATCACAGGATCAGGCCGGCTCCGTCACGCCCGCGAACCACGCGGCGTACGGCGTGTTGCGGGCCATGTGCCGGTTGTAGTCCGGCGCGCCGTCGTCCCACCAGGCGGGGCCGCGCTCGCCCAGCGCCACCTTGGCGGCGTGCACCTTCGCGCGCGCCTGCCGCTCGGCCTCCGCGTCGCCCGCGCGTTTGGCGTGGCCCACGCGGGAGCGCGCCTGCATCAGCGCGCGCGTGAGCTCCTGGCGGACGTCGGGCGCGAGCGCGGGATCGGCGCACCGCCACAGCCGTCCGCGCACCACGAAGTAGCGTCCGTCCGGCGTCACTGGGTACCGCACATCCCTCCCCCGCAGATGGTCCGTGCGCCCGCGGCACCGCGCCGCATCCGCCGCCCTGCGCATCGTCCGCGCCTGCCGGTGCGGCGCGCGGCGGATCGCGATGCTTGACGGGGCGTGCCCGGCGTGGCTACGTACCGCACACGCGGTCCGCCATCCCCTTCGTCTGCCGAGCGCCGATGCATCCCAACGCAGCCCTGATCCAGCGGTTCTACGCCGCCTTTGCCGCGCGCGACGCCGCGGGCATGCGGGCGTGCTACCACCCGGAGATCGTCTTCAGCGACCCGGCGTTCGGCGAGCTGCGCGGGGCGCAGGCGGGCGCCATGTGGACCCTGCTCCTGGAGCGCGGCAAGGACCTGCAGGTGGAGGTCTCCGGCATCGACGCGGACGACACGCGGGGACGCGCCCACTGGGACGCGCGGTACACCTTCACCCAGACGCGGCGGCCGGTGCTCAACCGCATCGACGCCGCATTCGAGTTCCGCGACGGGCTCATCGTGCGCCACACGGACACCTTCGGCTTCTGGAGGTGGTCGCGCCAGGCGCTGGGCCCCGCCGGCCTGCTGCTGGGCTGGACGCCCATCCTGCGCAACAAGGTGCGCGCAACGGCCCGCGCGGGGCTGGAGAAGTACATGCGCGAGCACCCCGCCGCCCCCGAGCCCGTGCAGCCGGCCTGAGGCGCCGCACGGCGGGCCCGACCCCCGGGGGATGCGGGACCGCCGAAGGCCGGGGCGTCCGCACCTCCTGCCCGCGGGTCGAAATCGCCTTCAACCCTTGCACTTTCCCCATCCAGCGTGCTACTTGGGATGGGTGCAGTGCCCTTCCAATCCACCCTCAGTTCCCAGAGTGCCCGATGGAAGCCCTCTTCCGCAGCATCGACGTCGGCAACAACCTGAAGCTCGCGCTCGGCGAAACCATCCCGGCGGATGTCATGAAGGACATGAGCCCGGCCGGAGCCAACACGTACAAGTTCAAGGACGGGACCTACAGCCGCGCCGAGTCCATCACCGTGACGGTGGATGCGAAGCAGCTCGTGCAGAGCATGGAGTTCGGCTACCCCAAGGACATGGAATACGCCTGGCAGCGCGCGAACTTCATCACCGAGATCGGCGAGCCCACGGGGGGCGACGGCGTCCCCGATGCGCAGCAGCAGACTGTGTGGCAGGACGGCCAGACGCGCTTCGTGCTGTGGGCCAAGGGCCAGGGCGCGAAGTCCACGATGGGCTCCACGCTCACGAACCTCGCCTCCTGATCGCCAGACGGCCTGCGGCTTCTGGGCCGGATGCGCATCGGCAGCCCCGGACGGTCCCGGGGCTGCCGATTTTCGTATGGCGAATCCGAGAGCAGCGGAATCGCTTTTTGACGGAGATTCGCCCCGCGTTTGATTTCCTGAGGAAGGCGCCGCCGAAATCCTTGCTTTGACGGGGTCCATGACGCCGACCGAAGGATCTGGCCCGCGTGAGCGAGGAGCTGGCAGACGCGCCGGGAGGCCCGCCCCTCGGCCGCGCGGAGTAGATCCTTCGGTCGCGCGCAAAGACTCGTGCATGTTGAAGTTGCCGGCGTGCGCTCCCTCAGGAAATCAAGCCTGGTCTGGATCCTGTAGACGCCGCCAGCATCTCCCGCAACGCCCCCACGTCCGTCTTGGACGCGTGGCGCGGGTCGCGGGGGATGCGGCGCAGGGGCACGACCTCGTCCGCGGGGAACGGGGTGAGGGCGCGGATGATCGCCTGGCGCTCCTCGTCCGACAGGCTGCCGGTGCGGGTCTCCACGCACAGGACGGCGCGCTGGCCCAGCCGTGCATCGGGGACGCCGATGTACGCGGCGTGCATCACGCCGGCCAGCCCCGGCATGCCCACCACGCGCGCCTCGGCGGCCCCGCCCCACCAGACGCGGACGGCGCGCCGCACGCGCTCCTTGACGCGGCCCATCAGCCACAGGCGGCCGTCCGCATCCATCCACGCCGCGTCGCCGGTACGGTGCCACACGCGGGCATCGTCGCGGACCTTGTTCTGGCGCTCGGCCTCGGGGTCGTTCAGGTAGCCGGGGAGCACGTGCCCGCCCGCCACCGCCACCTCCCCCACCTCGCCCGGCCCCACCTCCCACGCCGCCCATCCGCCCGCGTCCAGCACGACCGGCCCGTCGTGCGGGCGCAGCAGCTTGACCGCGATCTGCGGCACGGGGCGGCCCACGCACAGGCCGCCGGGGTGATCCGCATGGTCTCGCGACGCCGTGGCCGTGGCGAGCATGTCACGCGCGCCGATGCCGGCGATGGGCTCGGCCTCGCTGCTGCCGTAGACCACGTGCGGATCGCCATCCACCACCGCGTCCAGCACGCGCGCCAGCGGCACCAGCACGGGCGCGCCGCCGGTGAAGAGCTGCCGGAGCGGGATGCGCTTTCCCGCATCCACGCACCAGCGGCCCAGGCGGTCGTAGAAGGAAGGCGATCCGCTGCTCGTCGTCACGCGCTCGGCGAGCATCTGCGCGTGGATGCGCGCGGGGTCGATGTCTGCCGGCCGCCGCGGATCGAACGCCGGGAGCACGCTCGTGATCCCGCTCGCCAGGTTGTTCAGCACGAACACGGGGAGCGTGGGCATGTCGATGTCGCTCTCCACCGGCCGCAGGTGTCCGGTGAGGGCCCGATGCTGCGCCCACAGGAAGTCGTGCGAGCGCGCGGCGGCCTTGGGCGTGCCCGTGCTCCCCGTGGTAAACGTGACGAGCGCCGGCGCCGCTCCATCCACCGCCACCGCGTCCCCCGCCGCACCGTTCACCTCGTAGCGGGTGAGCGGGAGCAGGCGGCGGCCGGCCGAGAGGGCTACCGGAATCCGCCGCACCGCGGGGCTGATCAGCCGCAGCAGGTGCGCCTTGGGCGTGCCGATGAACCCCTTTGGATTCGCGATGCGCACCGCCGCGTCCAGCCGCCGGCGATCGGCCCACGCGTCCACGAACACGGCCGTGGCGCCGCGGTGCAGGCACGCGAGCAGCGCCACGTACAGGTCCGCGGACATCGGCACGAAGAGCAGCACCGCGTCCCCCGGCCCGATGCCCCGCGCCGCCAGCCCCGCCGCCAGCGCCCGCACCCGCGCGTCAAGCCCGCCGAACGTCAGCCGCCGCGCCGATGTGCCCGAGCCCTCCACGATGGCCGCCCGCTCCGGGTGCATCCCCGCCCGCTCCGCCAGCCGCGCCGCGATGTTGGGGTTCATCGGGGGGCGGCCCCCGAGAGGCAGAGCGAATGAATTCGCCGCAACAAACACACGAAGTCCGCCTGCGCGGACTGGCGGATTCCAGGCCGGGGCGTAGAATTGGGCGCACCCATCACTGTGTTCACTTCGTGCCCCCGGGGAGCCATGCGCAAGCCGTTCACGAGATTATACGTGCACCTGGTGTGGAGTACCTGGAACCGTGCTCCGCTGCTCACCCCCGCCCTGCTGCAGGCCATCGACAAATGCATCCGGGCAGAGTGCGTCAAGGTTGGCGCGGACGTCCCCGCGTTCGGCGGGGTGGCGGACCACGTTCACCTGCTCGTCCGCCTTCCCACGACGATCTCCGTCGCGGTCTTCGTGAAGCAGGTGAAGGGCCTTCGTCTCATCTCGCGAGCCAGCGGCTGCACACGCCATTCAAGTGGCAGGGACGATACGGTGCTTTCACCGTCTCTCCTTCGCACGTCCCTCGCGTCCGCGATTACGTGCTGAACCAGGAGCGGCACCATGCCGACGGCTCGTTCCATCCGATGCTGGAGCTCACGGAAGAGGAGTTCCGAGCGGACGAGGCTGCGTGATCGGGGAACACGACCTTGGCTGAGGCAGACGCGGCCGAGATCACAAACCATGCAGAGCGAATAAATTCGCCGCAACAACTACACAAAGTCCGCCTGCGCGGAC
>DASQZE010000052.1:0-12907 GCA_035638875.1 Longimicrobium sp. | reverse complement strand
CATCTGCGCCTCGTCGCGGGACAGCACCACCTCGTGCGCGCCGAGCGCCAGCGCCTCATCGGTCTTGGCGCGCGAGGTGGTGAATGCCACGACGAGGCGCAGATGAAGGAGCAGGCGTTCCGCTTCGACTTCATCCTGGACACGGTGTCGTCGAAGTACCCGATGGACCCGTTCCTGCTCGCGCTCAAGTTCGACGGGACGCTCTGCTCGCTGGGCATCCCCGACGCCTTCGACTTTTCGCCCGTCCTGCTGACGATGGGCCGGCGGCGCCTGACCAGCTCCGGCGTGGGCGGCACCCGGGAGACGCGCGAGATGCTGGACTTTTGCGCGGAGCACGGCATCGTCGCCGACATCGAGCTCATCACGCCGGACGCGATCAACGAGGCCTTTGCCCGGCTGGAGAAGGGCGACGTGCGCTACCGCTTCGTGATGGACCTGCGCGGGGGATGAAGACGGCGTAGCGGAACGCCGGTACGAGGGCGAGGCGCATCCCTCGTCCCGGACCGGCGGTGCGCGCGGCGGGAAGTTGTTCGCCAGGGATGGATGCGCGAAGGGCGCCGGAACTCCGGCGCCCTTCGATGCTCTGGGATCCCGGACGCCCGTCCGTCAGGCGTCGGGATTGGCTGCGTAGCGCAGCTCGTCCGAGGGAAGGTGGTGGATGGTGACCACCTGCGGGCAGCGCATGCAGGCCGCCTTTCCCTCCTGCCGCCACCAGCGGCAGTCCGGCCGCAACGTGCAGGCCGGGAGCGCGGATCCGCCCGCCGCCGGGGCGAGCTGCACCAGCTTGGACGCGAGCCGGCACGCGTCACCGTCAAAGTGACGGCACCCCGTGCCCGCGCACGGGGCTCCGAACCGGAACACTTCGGCCGGCGGCACGGTGCCGGTGAGCGCGAGCAGCTCCGGGGTCACGGGCATCCGCGTGGCGAGGTAGCCCACCCGGGGCTCCGCCGCGGTTCCGCCCACCACCCCGAACGCGACCACCCCCTCCATCTCCGGCTGCGCGCTGGGGCAGTACGGAGACGCCATCACCCGGGGAGACATGCCGCCTCCCCGTCAGCTGCCGGCCTGGACCTGCCCCGCCTGGATGTCCGCGACGTTCAGGCGGCCGTCCTCGGGATACGCGATGATCCCGATCAGGATGGGCCGCGTGATGCGGGGCTCGCGTTCTACCGCGCGCTTGAGCGACGCGCTTACGGCTTCCTGCAGCTGATCGTGGGTGATCTGTACTTCCGCCATGGATGCCTCACGGATTGTGGGCCAAGGGAGGCCTCGCCAGAGGGGAACGAGGTCGGGCCGCACGGATGCGCGGCCACCCCCACGGTACGCGTAGACACAATTCAAGTCAATTAAACATTCGGCGCAGGAATCCGAGCCGTTCGCAGGGACTCATCCCCGCGATGGGCAGCCGCGGCGGGAGGCACGCCCCTCAGCGGCGCGGAGTAGATCCTTTGGGTCGCGCGCAAAGAACCGTGCACGTTGAAGTTGCCGGCCTGCGCTCCCTCAGGAAATCAACCGAGCCTTTTACCTCCACGTAGATTTCCACGTGACGGCGGAGCACAGGTGACCGAGCTTGCGCCGGCCGCGCGCGGATCGGAATCTTCATCCCGCGTGCGCACGTACGACCCTGTGCACGCGTGCCGGGGCCCCGGCGCGGTCGCGGCGTTCACCTGCTTCACGCTGAGCCATGACCCACGAGCGGACGTACGGAGAAGAGGAAGTCGCGGAGATCTTCAAGGCCGCGGCGGCCCACCGGGGCGCGGGCTCCAACGCGCTGGCGCCCGCGGACGGATTCACGCTGGCGGAGCTGCAGGCCATCGGCAACGAGGTGGGGCTCCCGCCCGAGCGCGTGGCCGAGGCGGCCGCGGCCGTGGACATCCGCCGCGGCGCACGGGTGCGCAGCGACCTGGGGATGCCGGTTTCCGTGGGCCGCAGCGTGGAGCTGCCCCGCGCCCTCACGGACCGCGAGTGGGAGATGCTGGTGGCGGACCTGCGTGAGACGTTCGGGGCCCGCGGCCGCGTGGGATCGCGCGGCGACGTGCGCGAGTGGACGCACGGCAACCTGCACGCGTACGTGGAGCCCACGCCCACGGGCTACCGCCTGCGGCTGGGCACGACCAAGGGCAACGCGCTGGCGTCCAACCGGGCCGGGGGCGTCGCCCTGGCGATGGCCCTCCTGTGGCTGGTGGTGCTCGCCGCGAGCGGCGCCCTGTCGGAAGCCATCTTCGTGCCCCTGATGATGGCGCTGATGGGCGGCGGCATGCTCGGGTTCAACGCGCTCCGGCTCCCCGGCTGGGCACAGGAGCGCGAGTCGCAGATGGAAGCCGTCGCCGCCCGTGCGCGCGCGCTCCTCGCCGGCCCCTCGGCGCCGGAACTGCCGGCGATTGGCACTTCGGGCTTGGTCATCGCGGGCTGATCAAGCAGGATACAACGACGAGACGCCGCCGCTCTCCGGAGCGGCGGCGTCTGCTTTTGTGCGGCCAGCCGATGCCACAACGAATTGCTTTCCTGAGGGAGCGCCCGCGCGGACCTTGCCCGTGCACACACTCCGGGCGCGACCGAAGGATCTACTTCGCAGGGCACAGGAGTCGGCCGATGCGCCGGCTCCTTGCATGGCCGGCGAGATCCTTCGGTCGGCGCCAGGGCTCTGTACGAGACAAGGGTTGCGGCGGCGCCTCTCTCAGGAAATCAAACGCGGGACGGATTTCTCAAACACCCTCTCAAGAAGCCAGCTCGCGTTGAGGGAGCGGAGAGCCGACTCGCCCTCATCTTTTCTCCGCGTCCTCCGCGTCTCCGCGTGAGACGAAGTAAAAGCCCGGTGCAGCTTTAGGCCGCCTGCGCGTCAGCCGCACCGCCATCCACCGACGCCATCAGCTCCCGGACGCGCGGGATGACCTCGCGGCCGTAGAGCTCGATGCTGCGCATCATCCGATCGTGCGAGAGGGTGCCGGCGCTGTACTTCATGTCGAAGCGCGCGATCCCCAGCGCCCCCGCCGTCGCGGCGATCTTGCGCGCCACCGTCTCCGGCGACCCCACGTACAGCGAGCCAGTCTCGATCTCGCGCTCGAACTCCGCCCGGCTGGTCGGCGGCCACCCGCGCTCGGCGCCGATGCGGTTGCGCATCTCCCGGTAGGGAAGCCACAGCTCCTCGCGGGCCTGGGCGTCCGTCTCGGCCACGTGGCCGGGCGAGTGCACGCCCACGGGCAGGCGCGGCGTCCCCAGCTCCCCCAGCGCCCGGTGGAACAGGTCCACGTACGGCGCGAACCGCCGCGGATCGCCGCCGATGATGGCCAGCGTGAGCGGCATCCCGTAGCGCGCCGCACGGACCACCGACTCCGGGCTCCCTCCCACGCCGATCCACGTCTTGAGCCCGCCGTGCCCCGTCGACGGGAACACGCGCTGCCGGTCGAGCGGCGCCCGCGTGGTGCCGCGCCAGGTCACGGGCTCGCCCGTCCGGTCCGCCTCCAGCAGGGCGGCGAACAGGTCCAGCTTCTCCTCGAACAGCACGTTGTACTGGTCCAGCGCGTAGCCAAAGAGGGGAAACGACTCGGTGAACGAGCCGCGCCCCAGGATGATCTCCGCCCGCCCGCCGGACGCCGCGTCCAGCGTGGAGAACCGCTGGAACACGCGCACGGGATCGTCCGAGCTCAGCACGGTGACGGCCGATCCCAGGTGGATGCGCTCCGTCCGGCCGGCAATGGCGGCCAGCAGCACCTCCGGCGCGGACACGGCGAAGTCCTGCCGGTGGTGCTCGCCTACGCCGATGAAGTCGATCCCGAGTTGGTCGGCGAGCACGGCCTCGGCGATCACGTCGCGGATCACCTGCGCGTGCGGCACGGCGCTCCCGTCCGCCGTGTGCGTGACGTCGCCGAAGGTGTCCAGTCCCAGCTCCAGGTGCGTACTCATGGCCTGCTCACGGTTTTACAGGACGATGGATGCGGCGGATACGATCCCCGTGATCGGCCCCGCGCGGATGCATCCCGATGTTCAGCGGCCCAGCAGGCGCAGCGTGCGCTCCCGGCGGGCGTACGCGATGATCGCCAGGACGATCAACAGCACGAGCGGAATCGCGGGGCTTCCGCCGATGACGAACAGGTGCGTGAGGATGGCGCCCGCCATCACGCCGGCCAGCATCAGCGCACCCGCGCCCGCCAGCGCCGGGACCAGCAGCAGGATGGCGCCCAGCACCTCCAGCCCGCCCGTCGCGTAGCGGAACCACTGCCCCACCCCGATGGCGTCGAACATGGCGACCATGTCGGGGTTGCCCGTCAGCTTGGCGAAGCCGGCCATCCCCAGCATGGCGGCCGCGGCGACCTGCAGCACCCACAGCGCTACGTTGGCGGCTTTTCCCGTCCCGCGCGCGCGGGTCGCGTCCTGTGCAAGCGTTGCGGACATCGTCGTGTTCTCCTTCCAGTGTCCCGGAATTCGCCCGGTGCGGCGCCGGCGTGGCACAGTCATCTCTGCACCAAGACTCTTGATTTCAAGATATTTGATCTGCCGATATCATCCCGGCTCCGCGGCATGGCGTCCCAGGCGCCGGAGGAGCGCCGCCGCGATCCGCTTCTCCTCCACGGTCAGGCCCTCCGTGGCGGCCCGGATCACTTCCGCGTGGTCGGGAAAGATCCCGCCGATCAGCTCCCGCCCCGCGTCCGTCAGCTCCGCGTAGCACACGCGCCGGTCCTCGGACGACATGCGCCGCTGGATGAGGCCGCGCTGCTCCAGCTTGTCCGCGACCGGGGTGACGCTGCCGCTCGTGACCAGCACGCGTTCGCCCACCTGCCCCAGCGTGAGCGGCCCCTTGTGATACAGCGCCTCCAGCACGCCGAACTCCGTGGGACGAAGGCCCTGCCGCTCGATCTCGCGGCGGGCGCGCTCGCCGATGGCACGCTGGGCCCGGTTGAGCACCACCCACAGCTTCAGCGCGGAGGCGGTGTCATCGTCCCCGGGAGGACGGTCGGCGGGCGGGGCGTCGTCAATCATCTTGATGTCAAGATAATCGCGTGGAGGGGGATCCGCAATTGGGATCTGCGGCACGTGCGTCAGAATCCATATGCGTGACGGAGGCCCGTTTTGATTTCCTGAGGGAGCGCACGCTTGAACTCAAATTTGCACAAGCCGTTGCGCGCGACCGAAGGATCTACCGTGCGTGCCGAGGGGCCGGGCTCCATGGCAGGGAGCCGGCCCCTCGGTTTGGCAAGCGAGATCCTTCGGTCGGCGCCATGGCCCCAGCAGAGACCGGGGTTCCGGCGGCGCCTCCCTCAGGAAGTCAAACGCCGGGAGAGTTCCTTGAACAAACTCTCAGGCGCCGCAGCCCCCCTGATGAACGGCCCTCCTCCGTGCGGATCAGCCCGCGGCCGCGGGGTCCTCCGGCGGATTGGGGCGCGGATCCGGGCCGGCGGCGGCGGGGGTGGCGCGCTCGCGCGGCTTCACCAGGTGCCCGTACGCCGCCTGGCTCACCCCCAGCACCCACGCCAGCGACGCGGACCACCCGGCCACCACGTCCGACGGGTAGTGCACGCCCAGGTACACGCGCGAGAACCCCACCAGCACGGTAAAGAGGCCGCCCAGCAGGATGGCCCACCAGCGCCACCGCGTGGGCCACGCCAGCACCGCGAGCGCGGCCACCAGGGCCATGGAGCCCATCGCGTGCCCGCTGGGAAAGCTGTAGGTGTGCTCCGGCGCGGGCGAGGGCGACAGCCACAGCTCCGGCCGGTCGCGGCGAAAGAACAGCTTGGCGCCCTGGTTCAGCAGGCCGGCGCCGCCCACCGCCATCGCGAAGAAGAGCGCGTTGCCCCGCCGGCGCACCACCAGCAGCCCGATCACCACCAGCACCGCCACGGGCACCACCCCGTGCAGGTGGCCGATGTCGCTGATGAACCCCATCGCGGCGTCGAAGCCCGGCGTGGCGTGGCGGTGCACCTCGTGCTGGATGGGCGCGTCCCACCCGATGCCGCCGCGCCTCCACACGTCCCCCGCCAGCGCGCCGAACGCCAGGAGCGGAAGCCCCACCCCCAGAAAGAGCAGGAGCAGCAGCTTCCAGCGTGCGCGGACGAAGCGGATCCCTGCCTTCGCCAGGCCGCGCGCGGCGGCGATCCCCACCTCGGTGGGACTGCGGTGCTGGAGCGGCGGACGAGTCGTGGACAAGGCGGGCCGGCACGTGTCTGCGTGAAGAAGAGTTCCCGGAGCTGCCTGGCACCTGCACGAACGCTGCCGCGCGTTACGCCAGGGGTGCGAATCCGTTGCGGATGCGTTACTCGAAGAACACGCTGCTTCCGCCGATGGCGCTGCCTCCACGCACCAGTTCCTGGTTGCGTCGTGCGCGCGCCTCCACGGCCCCCTCGTCCACGCGGCCGCCCCGCTGCGCGAGTGTCTGCCGGGGTTCGGCCTCGTCCAGCAGGTCGTACACGCGCGCGTGCTCGTCCGTCGCCAGCGCCTGCACCACGGCGCGGTGCAGGGGCGCGATCATGGACCCGCCGCCCGTGAGCGTCTGCGCGTTGATGGGCCCCCGCACGTAGTCGCGGAGAAACGTGTCCCGCACGGCGATCACGCGATCCGCGAACGCCCGCAGCGCCTCCACCGTCCGCCCGCCGTCGCCGCCGCCCCCGATGGTCCGGGGCCTGCCGCCGGCGCCGCCGAGGGCGACCGGCCGGCCGGCGTACAGGCCGATCTTCAGCGCATCCCACTCGCTGGGCGAAAGGCGGCGGATCGCCCGCTGCGCATCCTCGTCCAGGCTGTCGTAGATGGCCTGGTCGAGCTCGCGGATGCCGAGCTCGTACGACTGCTGGATGATCTGGGGCCGATGCCAGTCGTCCGAGCTGAAGCTGGTATCGAACTCCACGTATCCAAAGTCCGTGGTGAATCCCCCGATGTCGATCACCAGCACGCCGAAGCTCCCCGCCATCCGCCGCAGCGCCTGGAGAAGCCCTTCCGGCTCCAGCATCTTCACCAGGTGCAGCGAGCGCCCCGCGCGCGGCGTAAAGGGCGCCGCCGGCGGATACCACGTCGCGTTGCGCCCCCGCGTGAACATGCCGCACGCGTTGGATTCCGGCTCGTAGACGGTCACCCGCCCGTGCGCCGGACGCCAGCCCGCCGCGTGGAGGATGTGGGCCACGCGGCCGTCCATGTCCCCCGCGTCGATCCTGGGGACGCAGACGCGGACGGCGCTCCCCGCCACGTCGCCGCCGTACGGGGAGTGCTCCAGGCTTTCACGCAGCCCGCGGAAGAACTGGATGGCGACCTGCTCGTAGTCGTCGCCGCCGTCCGCATCCGGCGCCTGGCCCATCTCGTCGCGGCTCACCTGCGCCTGGGGACCCGTGGCGAAGAGCCGGGCCTTCCAGTAGCGGAAGATGCGGATTCCCTCCCCCGGCGCCTGCGCGGCCGCGGCCGCCCCGATCATCCACCGCGTGCCGCCCTGCCCTGTCACCCGCGCGACGACGGACGGGACGCAGAAGTCCACCTCTTCCGAGGCGAGCGGCAGGTCGCGGAGCAGGTCCGCCTCGCCGTTCCAATCCCTCCGGATCGCCACCTTCGTGTATGCACTGCCCAGGTCGATGGAGACCAGTCGCCGGTTTTTCACGGAACCTCATCGTTGACGCGCATGGCTGCAGCCCGGGAATCTAGCCAGGGCAGGCGCTGCGCGGGAGCGTGACTGCATCGAGTTTGTGCGCATTCTTTGCCTGGCGCATCGTCCACCGGGACGGCTCGCGTTCCCTGGATGCAGGTCGCTGGACGAAGCGGTGGATGTGGATGCGATGCGCTGCACGGGACGGTTTATGACTTGCGTTTGCACCAGTGCCGGATCGAAGTCCGGCCTGGAACGACTTTCAGAACCCGAGGTGCGAACAATGGAAAAACTGCGGCTCAGCGACGACGAATGGCAAAAGCGGCTGTCGCCCGACGAATATCGCGTCCTTCGCCAGCACGACACAGAGGCGCCGTGGGCCGGGTGCTTTCTGGGGACCCGGGACCCGGGCACCTACGTCTGCGCGGCGTGCGGCAACCCGCTCTTCAAGTCCGGTGAAAAGTTCGAGTCGGGCACCGGCTGGCCGTCGTTCACGAGCCCCGTCTCTCCCGACTCCGTCGCCGAGCACGAGGACCGGGAGTACGGCGTGGTCCGCACGGAGGTTCGCTGCGCGCGCTGCGACGGCCACCTGGGCCACGTCTTTCCCGACGGCCCCCCGCCCACCGGGCTGCGCTACTGCATCAACTCCGTCAGCATGAAGCACGTGCCCGAGGGCGCGCCGATCTCCCTGGTCGTGGAGTAGATGCGTCGGGCGGAGCCGGCACGGAGGCTCCGATCTCCCGTTCGACGCCTGCACGGAGAAGCGGCCGGGCTCGATGCGATCGAGCCGGGCCGCTTTTGAATTCGTCGTCGGCAGCAGTAGTAGTAGTAGTAGTTCATATCGCCGTGGACGCAGCTACTCCGCCGTCACGCTCTTTGCCAGGTTGCGCGGCGGGTCCACGTTGGCGCCGCGTAACACGGTGATGTGGCAAGCCAGCAGCTGCAGCGGCACCGAGGCCAAGATGGGCGTCAAGGCGTCGTGCGTGCGCGGAATGCGGATTACGGATCTACAGCACTCAGCCGGCTCTCCGCGAGATCGAAGGTGAACTGCAGGCTGTCGCTTCCACCGGTAATTCCGTCATGAACGACAAGTGCAGCCTTGTAGACCTTTCCTGGCGCCACCGCGTCGAAGGTACACGACTGGAGATCTTTCTGCGCCCTGCCCATGATCTCTTCCTCCGCATGCAACCCGGAGCAGAGCGGCGACGAAAAGGTGACGGCTCTGGGCGGCGGGTGTGATGCGGGCACCGACACGTACAACCTGAGCTGTAGCGGATGATCGGTCCGATTCGTCACCCTCAACCCCATCGCGGTCTCTCCGTGGTACCCGATGATGGAGAAAGGCAGCACGTCGACTCGCGGCGTACGCTGCGTCAGAGACTGCCCGTGACGAAGGCCGCCGGTACACGCACTGATCGCGGCCACGAGGACGAATGCGGCGAAGTATCCAAAGCGTACCCGCATAGGACGCACCCACGATTCGTTGGCGGCGGGGGGGACTGGGCAGACCGCAGGCGTCGGTCCACCGCTCCAATCCATCCGACCCGTAAATCAGGAACGCCCCAAGCAGGGAATCAGGACAAGCAGAACCTCTGCCGCACCACCGCACATCTGTTTAGCGTGCTGCGACGATGCGCGAACCGACGACTTGGCCGCTGCTCAAAATTGCACGCAGACTGTCGCCCGCGTGGCAGTTGCCGGAGACCGGTGAGCCTACGAACGCGAGACGCCACTGCTCTTCCGAGCGGTGGCGTCTCCGTCAGTAGCCGAGTTCATTTCCCCGGCAACCGACTCATCCTTCTCCAAACCGTTCGTTCGGCATCGCGATCCCCTCTACCTACTCCACCGTCACCGACTTCGCCAGGTTGCGCGGCTGGTCCACGTTGGCGCCGCGCAGCACGGCGATGTGGTAGGCCAGCAGCTGCAGCGGCACCGAGGCCAGGATGGGCGTCAGGGCGTCGTGCGTGCGCGGAATGCGGATCACGTGGTCCACCACCGACTCCAGCTCCGTGTCGTCGTCGCTGATGACCGCGATGATGCAGCCGCCGCGCGCCTTTACCTCGTCGATGTTGCTGCGCACCTTGTCGTACACCGCGTCCCTGGGCGCGATGACCACCACCGGCATGTTCTCGTCGATCAGCGCGATGGGGCCGTGCTTCATCTCCGCCGCGGGGTAGCCCTCGGCGTGGATGTAGCTGATCTCCTTGAGCTTGAGCGCGCCTTCGAGCGCCGCCGGGAAGTTGTAGCCGCGGCCCAGGTACAGGAAGTTCCTGCTGTCCTTGTACTGCTCCGCCAGCTTCTTGATCTCGTCGTCCAGCTTGAGGATCTCGGCGACCTGGTCCGGCAGCAGCCGCAGCGCCTTGACGATCTCGCGCCCGCGCTCCTGCGTGAGCGTGCCGCGCAGCCGGCCCAGGTGGATGGTGATCATGGCCAGCACCACCACCTGCGACGTGAAGGCCTTGGTGCTCGCCACGCCGATTTCCGGCCCCGCGTGCAGGTACACGCCCGCGTCCGTCTCGCGGGGGATGGTCGAACCCACCGCGTTCACGATGCCCAGCGTGCGCGCGCCCTGCTTCTTGGCCTCGCGCATGGCCCACAGCGTGTCGGCCGTCTCGCCGGACTGCGAGATGGGGATGGCGATGGTGCCCGGCTCCACCACGGCGCGGCGGTAGCGGAACTCCGACGCGTACTCCACCTCGCAGGGAATGCGGGCGATGTCCTCCAGCAGGTACTCGCCGATCACGCCGCTGTGCCACGACGTGCCGCAGCCCAGGATGACCACGCGCTGCGCCGCGATCAGCTCCTCGTCCATCCCCGTCAGGCCGCCCAGCTTGACCCCGCCTTCGTCCTCCAGCAGACGCCCGCGCATGGTCTCGCGCAGCGTCTCCGGCTGCTCCATGATCTCCTTGAGCATGAAGTGGGGGTAGCCGCCGCGCTCCACCTCGCTCAGGTCCCAGTCCACCCGGTTGATGGGACGGTCCACGGGGCCCTGCTTGGGCCGGTGCACCGTGTAGCCCCCCTTGGTGATGGTGGCCATGTCGCCGTCGTCCAGGTAGATCACGTCGCGCGTGTGGGCGATGACCGCCGCCGCGTCGCTGGCCACGAACGTCTCGCCGTTCTCACCCACGCCGATGAGCAGGGGACTGCCCAGCCGCGCCACCACGATCTTGCCCGGGTCGCGCGTGCTGACCACGGCGATGCCGTACGTCCCCTCGATCTGCGTGAGGGCCGTCTCCACGGCGCGCTCCAGCGACTCCGTGGCGCGACCTTCGCCGGTGGTGTACACCTCCTCGATCAGGTGCACCAGGACTTCGGTGTCCGTGTCGGAGGTGAACACGTGGCCGCGGTCCTGGAGGACCTTGCGCAGCGAGTTGGCGTTCTCGATGATGCCGTTGTGCACCACCGCGAAGTCGCCCTTCTCGGACAGGTGCGGGTGGGCGTTGCGGGTGGTGGGCGGTCCGTGCGTGGCCCAGCGCGTGTGCCCGATGCCGTACCACCCCTCCACGGGCTCCGCCGCGATGAGCTTCTCCAGCTCGGCGATCTTGCCGGCCTCCTTGCGCACTTCCAGGTGGCCGTTCTTGCTGACGACGATGCCGGCCGAGTCGTATCCGCGGTATTCAAGCCGCTTGAGCCCCTGGATCAGCAGGGGCGCGACCTGTTGCTCACCAATGTATCCAACGATTCCGCACATGGCTGTCCTGCGTGGAAAGTGTGACTGCTCTGTACCGGCCCGGGATCGTACTCGGATCGTGTGCTCGGTCTGCTGAACGGCGATTAAGACCAAGACTGCGACGACAATTTCAAAGGCGGATGAGGTGCACTTCGGCGCAGCTCGCGGCGCCCCCACCGCTCGCCGAGGCTCGCACCTCCCCCAAAAAACCCTGGGGGAGGTTGAACTGCATCATCCGCGAAACGCTGCGACCTCGGTCGGTCGGACGGGATTCCGCGTACCCCACGGCACTCCCCCGTGCCTGACCTGTCGGCGAAGGCCGACATGGCGCTTTCATTGCCGCGAATTCATTCGCCGGGCCGGACGGACCGCCGCCACTGCGCCGCGCCCCCATCCACCCCAAACCTGCAGTTGCAGGCTATTCCCTATTCCCTGTTCCCTATTCCCTGCAGTTGCAGGCCGTCCCCTATCCCCTGTAACCCGCAGTTCCCCGCCGTCCCTACTCCGGCAGCGCCGCCCGCAACGCCTCCACCAGCTCCTCCGCCTCGGCGCGCGTCTGCGCCTCGCAGATCACGCGGACGATGGGCTCGGTGCCGGAGGGCCGCAGGTGCGCCCACTTCTTCTCCGCGCGCCAGTCCAGCCGCAGGCCGTCCTGCCGGTCCGCGTCCGCCTCGGGAAAGCGCGCCGCCAGCGCGTCGTACACGGCGTCCAGCGGCTGCGCCGGGCGGGCGACCTTCTCCTTGACGATCTCGTAGCGCCCCAGGCCGTCCGCCAGCTCCTGCAGGCTCTGCCCCGTCTCGGCCAGCAGCTGCAGGATGAGCACGGCGGCCACGGGCGCGTCGCGGGTCAGGTGCACGTCCGGCAGGATCACCCCGCCGTTGCCCTCGCCGCCCACCGTCGCGCCTTCCGATTGCATCCGGCGCGCCACGTTGATCTCGCCCACCGGCGCGCGCACCAGCACGGCACCCGCCTGCTCGGCCACGTCGTCCAGCAGACGGCTCGTGGACAGGTTCGTCACCACGGCGCCGGGGCGGTGGCGCAGCACCAGCTGCGAGGCCAGCGCCAGCGTGTAGTCTTCGCCGATGGCGCGCCCCGCGCCGCTCACCAGCGACAGGCGGTCCACGTCCGGGTCCGTCGCCAGGCCGATGTCGGCGCCCGTGCGGCGGACGAGCTCCTCCAGCTCCTTGAGGTTCTCCGCCACCGGCTCCGGCTCGCGGGGAAAGCGGCCGTCCGTCTCCATGTTGATGGCGTCCACCCGGCACCCCAGCTCGTCCAGCAGCCGGGGAAAGATGGTGCCGCCCGCGCCGCGCACGCAGTCCAGGGCCACGTGAAAGCGCCGCGCGCGGATCCGCTCCAGGTCGATGAAGGGGATGGCGAAGATGCGCTGCAGGTGGCGCTCCACGGCGCCGTCGTCCGTCGTGACGCCGCCCAGCTCGTCCCAGGTGGCGCGGGGGATGTCGTTCTCCAGGAACGCGCGCATCGCCGCCGCCTCGTCCCCGTCCAGGAACATCCCCGTGGGGCCGATGAACTTGAGCGCGTTCCACTCGATGGGGTTGTGGCTGGCCGTCACGGCCAGGCCGCCCGCCGCGCCCATGTCCTCCACCGCGAGCTGAACCGTGGGCGTGGGCGCGATGCCCACGTCCAGCACGTCGCACCCCACGGACTGCAGCGCCGCGGCG
>DASQZE010000051.1:0-3792 GCA_035638875.1 Longimicrobium sp. | reverse complement strand
GCTCACGCTCACCGTCAACGGCGACACGCACGAGATCGCGGTGCCCACCCACTGGACGCTGCTGGAGGCGCTGCGCTACGGCGTGCAGCTCACCGGCAGCAAGCAGGGGTGCGACAAGGGCGACTGCGGCGCGTGCACCCTGTGGCTGGACGGCGTGCCCACGCTGTCGTGCATCACCCCCGTGTACGAGGCGGTGGGGCGCGAGGTGCGCACCGTGGAAGGGCTCGTGGGGCTGCGGACGGCGCCCGGCGTGGCCCACCCGCTGCAGGACGCGTTCGACGTCTGCGGCGCGGCCCAGTGCGGGTTCTGCACGCCGGGCATCCTGATGAGCGCGGCGGCCCTGCTGGAGGCAAACACGGCCCCCTCGCGCGAGGAGATCAAGGACGCCCTGAGCGGCAACCTGTGCCGCTGCACCGGCTACACCAAGATCCTGGACGCCGTGGAGCTGGCGGCCGAGCGCATGCGCACGACGGTGGAGGTGAAAGCATGACCGAAAAGCGCGACCTGGGCGTGGAGGGCGAGGGGCGCGACCCCGAGTTCGAGAGCGCCCGCGGCGGCGTCCCGGCCGACCAGCCGGAGGTGGCGGAGCGCGGCACCCCCGTGGTGGACCACGCCCCGTCGCACGCCGGCGAGCGCGTGCCGCTCTACGGCGACCGCGCGGAAAAAGCCAAGCCCCTGAACGTGCTGGGCACCCGCCAGCGCAAGACGGACGGGCTGGAGAAGTCCACCGGCCGCGCGCGCTACACGGACGACCTGGTGATGCCGGGAATGCTGCACGGCAAGATCCTGCGCTCGCCCCATCCCCACGCGCGCATCGTCTCCGTCGACACCACGGCGGCGCTGGCACTCCCCGGCGTGGCGGCCGTCGTCACGGGCGCGGAGATGCCCATCCCGTTCGGCATCATCGTGTGGACGCCGGACGAGAACGCGCTGGCAGTGGACAAGGTGCGCTACATCGGCGACGCGGTGGCGGCCGTCGCGGCCACGGACGAGGACACGGCCAACCGCGCCGTGGAGCTCATCCGCGTCGAATACGAGGTGCTGGAGGCCATCCTGGACCCGCACGAGGCCGCGCGGCGCACGGACGTGCAGATCCACGAGGCCAAGAAGGCGGGGCAGAACGGCAACATCTCCAAGATCGTCAAGCTGGACTTCGGCGAGGTGGACCAGGGGCTGGCGGAGTCGGACGTGGTCATCGAGGGCGAGTACTTCTTCGAGGGGACCACGCACGTGCCCATCGAGCCGCACTGCGCCATCGGCCAGTGGGAGGCGGGGGGCGCGCCGGGGGGGCGGCTGACGGTGTGGAGCAGCACGCAGGTGCCGCACTACCTGCACCGTGAGCTGGCCAAGGTGCTGGAGCTGGACCCCGCGAAGGTGCGCGTCATCCAGCCCCACGTGGGGGGCGGCTTCGGCGGCAAGAGCGAGCCGTTCGACCTGGAGTTCTGCGTCGCCAAGCTGGCGATGAAGACGGGGCGGCCCGTGAAGATCCTGTACACCCGCGAAGAGGTGTTCTACGCCCACCGCGGGCGCCACCCGTTCCACATGCACTACCGCGTGGGCGCCACGGCCGACGGCAAGCTCAAGGCGGTGGACGCCAAGACGCTGCTGGACGGCGGCTCCTATTCGTCGTTCGGCCTGGTGACCACGTACTACAGCGGGCAGCTGCTGGCGGCGCCGTACGAGATCCCGGCGTACCGCTTCGACTCCACGCGCGTGTTCACCAACAAGCCGGCGTGCGGCCCCAAGCGCGGGCATGGCAGCGTGCAGCCCCGCTTCGCCTTCGAGGTCACGCTCGACAAGCTGGCGGAGCGCATCGGCATCGACCCCATCGAGCTGCGGCGGCGCAACTTCATGGGCAGCTTCCGGCGGACGGTGAACGAGCTGCGGGTGACGAGCAACGGCTTCATGGAGTGCCTGGACGCCGTGGAGGCCGCCAGCGGGTGGAAGGAGCGGCGCGGCAAGCTGGGCCATGGCCGCGGGCTGGGCGTGGCGGGATCGTGCTACATCAGCGGGACCAACTATCCCATCTATCCCAACCGGATGCCGCAGTCCGCCGTGCAGCTGCAGGTGGACCGCTCGGGGCGCGTGGCCGTGTTCAGCGGCGCGTCGGACATCGGGCAGGGCTCCACGTCGCTGGTGGCGTACATCGTCTGCGAGGAGCTGGGCGTGCCGCTGGACTACGTGCGCGTGCTCCCGAGCGACACCGACTTTACGCCGGTGGACCTGGGCAGCTACTCGTCGCGCGTGACGTTCATGCTGGGCAACGCCTGCGTGGACGCCGCGCGCAAGCTCAAGGCGCTGGTGCAGGATGCGGTCGGCGCGGAGTGGGGGATTCCGCCGCAGCGCGTGCTGCTGGCCGGGGGGCGGGCCATGGACGGGCAGGATACGGGGCGGTCCATGCCCATCGTGGAGGCGTTCAACCTGGCGGAGGCCAAGCACGGCACGCTGGGCTCCGTGGGATCGTACAACACCCCGAACGACGTGCACGGCGACTACCGGGGCGGCACCATCGGCGCCAGCCCGGCGTACTCGTTCACGGCGCACGTGGCCGAGGTGGAGGTGGATGCCGAGACGGGCTTCGTGGAGGTGAAGAACATCTGGGTGGCGCACGACTGCGGCCGCGCCCTCAACCCCATGATCGTGGAGGGGCAGATGGAGGGCTCGGCGTACATGGGGTTCGCCGAAGCGCTCATGGAGCAGCACATCTTCAAGGACGCGGACCACGGACGGGCGGGGCTGCTCAACGCGCCGTCGCTGCTCGACTACCGCATCCCCACGTCGCTGGATACGCCGGAGCTGCGTTCGCTCATCATCGAGAGCATCGATCCCGAGGGCCCCTATGGCGCCAAGGAGGCGGGCGAGGGGCCGCTGCACCCGTCCATCCCCGCCATCGCCAACGCCATCTACGACGCGGTGGGGGTGCGGATGGACTCGCTCCCCTTCTCCCCCCCGCGCGTCTGGCGGGCCCTGCAGGACCAGGCCGCGCGGCAGCACGAGCCGGAGCGCATCGCGGCTGATTGAGGGAGGGTGTTGTCCGGGGGGTGGCCGAGAACGGCCGCCCCCTCTTCCGTCCCTGTCTACCTCGTTTACCTTTGTCGCTGGCGTCCAGGGTCGCCGCCCACTGACACCTCACGCCGACACCACACCGGAGGATGTATGACCATCGCACCCCTGGGCCGTGAGGCGACGCTTGAGGATCTGTTCGCAGTGGAAGGCAAGGCGGAGCTCGTGGACGGGAGGCTCATCCTCATGAGCCCTTCCGGCAGCGCGCACAACCTGGCGTCCAGGAATATCTCCCACCGCCTCACCGACCACGAATGGGAAAACGGGGGAGGACGCGCCTACGTGGACGGGGCGGGGTTCATCGCCTCCACCCGTCGCACGTTCAGTCCAGATGCGGCGTGGTACGTGGGACCGGACCCCGGTGGAAGGGTGGTCGAAGGGGTGCCGGTGCTCGCGGTAGAAGTCCGCGGCCCGGATGACTACGGTCCTGCCGCGGAGCGTCGCATGGCCGCCAAGCGGGCGGACTACTTCGCCGAGGGAACGCAGGTGGTCTGGGACGTGGACGTGCTGCGCGAGGGGTGGATCCGCGTGTATCACGCTGGCGAGCCGGACCATGCCGCCGTTTTTCACCGCGGCGAGATTGTTGACGCGGAGCCGGCGGTGCCCGGATGGCGGTTCGCCGTGGACGACCTGTTCCGGGCCGGCAAGCAGCGGAAGGCCTGACGGCGAGGGGCGGATGGATGCCGTCCGTTCTCGCCGTGTCTGCTCGTACGTTTGTCGCTGGCGTCC
>DASQZE010000050.1:0-5028 GCA_035638875.1 Longimicrobium sp. | reverse complement strand
GGTCCGTGAAGTACGACCCGCGCACGCTGGACCTGCGTTTCACCATCGTGGACATCGCCAGCGGGCGCACCACGTATCCCGTGTACCACAACGGCCCGCTCCCCGACACGTTCGAGGAGGGGCGCGACGTCGTGGTGGAGGGCAAGCTGGCCGCGGACGGCACCTTCCAGGCGACCACGGTGCTCACCAAGTGCGGCTCTCGCTACGAGGCCGTGGAAGAGGACTTCCGCGCGTGACGCAGATCGGGGAAGTCGCCCTCTGGGTCGCGTTCATCCTGGCGCTGTGGGGCGGCGTCCTGGCCTTTGCGGGCGGCCGCCGGGGCCGCGGCGCCTGGGTGCTCAGCGCCGAGCGGTCCGTGTACGCCGTCCTTGGCCTGCTGATCGTGGCGTCCGGCGCCATCATCGCGGCCTTCGTGCGCAACGAGTACGGCTACAAGTACGTCGCGGGGTACAGCAACCGCGAGCTCTCGCTCTTCTACAAGATCACGGGGCTGTGGGCGGGGCAGACGGGGTCGCTGGTGTTCTGGGCGCTCCTGCTGGCCCTGTTCTCGTCCATCGTCGTGTGGCAGAACCGGCGGACCAACCGCGAGTTCATGCCCTACGTCTCGGGCACCCTGCTGGTGGTGCTCGCGTTCTTCATGGGCGTGGTGCTCTTTGCATCCAACCCGTTCCAGATGATGGACTTCACTCCCGCCGACGGCCGGGGGCTGAACCCGCAGCTGCAGAACTACTGGATGACCATCCACCCGCCCACGCTGTACCTGGGCTTTACGGCGTTCACCGTTCCGTTCGCGTTCGCCGTGGCGGCGCTGATGTCGGGGCGGCTGGACACGCGGTGGATCACCACGACGCGGCGCTGGACCCTGCTCGCGTGGTTCTTCCTGACCAACGGCATCATCTTCGGGATGATGTGGGCCTACGTGGAGCTGGGCTGGGGCGGATACTGGTTCTGGGACCCGGTGGAAAACGCGTCGCTGCTCCCCTGGCTCACGGGGACGGCGTACCTGCACTCCGTGATGATCCAGGAAAAGCGCGGCATGCTCAAGATGTGGAACGTGCTGCTCATCCTGGCCACCTTTCTGCTGAGCATCTTCGCCACGTTCCTCACGCGTTCGGGGCTCATCGAGTCGGTGCACTCGTTCGCGCAGAACCTGACCATCTCCTGGATCTTCCTGGGCTTCCTCTCCTTCCTGGTTCTCGCCTCGGCGGCGCTGGTGTGGTGGCGGCGCGGCGCGTTCGAGCCGGAGAACCGGCTGGAGAGCGCCGTGAGCCGCGAGGGCGCGTTCCTGCTCAACAACCTGGTGTTCATCGCCGCCATGCTCACGGTGCTGTGGGGAACCATGTTCCCCCTCATTTCCGAGGGCATCACGGGCACCAAGATCACCGTGGGCCCGCCCTTCTTCAACCGGGTGAACATCCCCCTGGGGCTGCTGCTGCTGGGGCTGCTGGGCATTGGCCCCGTGATCGCGTGGCGCAAGGCGACGGCCCGCAACCTCGTGCGCAACTTCGCCACCCCGGTCGGCGTGGCGCTGGCCGTGGGCGCGGTGCTCTGGCTGTCCGGCGTGCGGCACACGTATGCGCTGCTGACGTTCGTGCTGGGCGCCTTCACCATGACGACCATCGTGGTGGAGTTCTGGAAGGGGACGCGGTCGCGGGCGCGCATCGAGGGCGAGGGGCTGGCGCTGGCGTTCGTGCACCTGGTGCAGCGCAACCGGCGTCGCCACGGCGGATACCTGGTGCACGCCGGCTTCGTGGTGATGTTCATGGGCTTCGCGGGCGCCGCGTACGACACGGAGAAGCAGGTGTCGCTGCGGCCCGGCGAGGAGATGAAGATCGCGTCGCCCTTCGGCCACACGTACACGCTCACCTACCAGGCCATGTCCGCGTACCCCGCGACCAACATGACCAAGGTGATCGCGTCGGTGGACGTAAAGAAGGACGGCCGCCCCGCCGGCGTGCTGACGGCGGAGAAGCGCTCGTACCGGCAGCGCGAGGAAGTGGCGTCGGAGGTGGGCATCCGCCGCGCGTGGAACGAGGACCTGTACCTGATCCTGGCCGGCATCGACGACATCAACGGCGTGGTGCAGGGGACCAACCCGCGGCCCATCGTCACCTTCAAGGTGCTGGTGCAGCCGCTGGTGCCGTGGATCTGGATCGGCGGGTTGATCATGGCCATCGGCACGCTGGTGGCCCTGTGGCCCGGCGCCGAGCCCGCCCGCCCCGCGGCCGTGAAGCCGCGGGTGCGCGTGGAAAAGACGGTGGACGCCGAGGCCGAGCTGGTGGAGGCATGAGGATGCATCGGGGCAGAGCACGAGCCAAGCGAATGAATTCGCCGCAACAACCACACGAAGTCCGCCTGCGCGGACTGGTTCGGAGCGCGGGCATCCTCCTCGTCGTTTTGGCGGCGATGGTGACGATGCCGGCGTCCGCGTTCGCGCAGGTATCGCCGGCGGAGGCGCAGAAGACGGCGGACGAGGCGATCGGGCGGCTGCGGTCGCCGTTCTGCCCGGGGCTCATGCTGGAGGTGTGCCCCACGACCACGGCCGACGCGCTGCGCGATTCCATCCGCGGCATGGCGGCCGAGGGACAGGGCGTAAAGCAGATCGTGGAGGGCGTGCTGGCCCGCCACGGCGAGGAGTGGCGCGCCGTGCCCAAGCGCAGCGGCGCCGGGCTGCTCGCCTGGCTGGTGCTTCCCTTTGTGCTGCTGGGCGGCAGCGTGGTCGTGTGGACGCGGGTGAAGGCCATGCGCGGACAGGGGCAGGTGTACGCCGTGGGCGGCGGGATGACGGACGAGGAGCGCACCCGCCTGGACGCCGCCCTGCGCGAGTTCGACCGCGGGGAGGACGAGGCGTGACGCTGTTCGTGTTTTCGCTGCTGCTGGCGCTGGGTGCCGCCGCGTTCGTCATCCGCCCCCTGGCCGCCCGGCGCGAGGCGCTGCTGCTGGACGTGGCCCCCGGCGCCGTGCTGGACGCCGAGGCCCGCCGCCGCGTGGCGCTGACGTCGCTCAAGGAGCTGGACTACGACTACCTGGGCGGCAAGCTGGACGAGGCGGACTACCGCTCGCAAAAGGAGCGGCTGTCGCTGGAGGCCCTGGCCGCAATGCGCGCGGCCGAGGCCGTGGGCTACGGCGGTGGGACGGCGGAGGGGGGACGCGAGGCCGCGGGTCCGGACCGGCACGCGTGCGGGTTCCTGAACCCGCCGGGAAGCCGGTTCTGTTCGGGGTGCGGGGTGCGGCTGCGTTGAGCGCCGCCCCGGGAGGCCCCGCGGACGCGCCCGCCGTCGAGGCGCACGGGTTGACGAAGATGTACGGGCCGCTGCCGGCCGTGCGGGGCATCGACCTGGCGCTGGCCCGGGGCGAGTTCCTCACCATCTTCGGGCCCAACGGCGCGGGCAAGAGCACGCTGCTGCGCATGCTGTGCGGCGCCGTTCGTCCCACGCGCGGCGCCGTGCTCGTTTGCGGCATGGAGGTGGGCGGCGAGGACGAGGGGTGGCGGCGCCGCATCGGCCTGCTGTCGCACCAGACGTTCCTGTATCCCGGATTGTCCGCGGCGGAGAACCTGGACTTCTACGCCCGCCTGTACTCGCTGCCGGACCGCCGGTCGCGGGTGTACGACGCCCTGCGCCAGGTGGAGCTGATCGACCGGCGCGACGACCGGGTGCGGACGTTCTCGCGTGGGATGCAGCAGCGGCTGGCCCTGGCCCGCACGCTCCTGCACGATCCCGAGGTCGTGTTCCTGGACGAGCCGTACACGGGGCTGGATCCGCACGCGTCCGCGCTGCTGCGCGCCGTGCTGGACCGCCTGAAAGACGGCCGCCGGACGGTGGTGCTGGTGACGCACAACCTGTCGCAGGGGCTGGAGCAGGCGGACCGCGTGGCCGTGCAGGTGGGCGGCCGCTGGGTGAGCGACGAGCGCCGGGGGGAGATCGACGCCGCGCGGTGGGAGCAGGTCTACACCGAGCGCGTGGCGGCGGCGGTCTGACGATGGGCGGCTACCTCGCGGGGGCGTGGGCGGTGGCCCGCAAGGACCTGCAGCTGGAGGCGCGCTCCCGCGAGCGCTTCGTCTCCATGGCCACCTTCGCCGTTCTCGTGGCCGTCGTGTTCAGCTTCGCGCTGGACCCCACGGTGCGCTCGCGCGACATCGCCGGGGCCATGCTGTGGGTCACGGTGCTGTTCGCGGGATCGCTGGGGCTGGGCCGCAGCTTCGCCATGGAGCTGGAGGCGGATGCGCTCACGGGGGTGCTGGTGTCGCCGGTGCCGCGCGGGGCCGTGTTCCTGGGTAAGTTCCTGGCGAACCTGCTCGTCGTGCTCGCGGTCGAGGCGGTGATCTTTCCCGTCTACGCGCTGTTCTTCGGGCTGCGGCTGGGCGGCGCGCTGGGGGGGCTGGTGCTGGTGGTGGTGCTGGCGACGGTCGGGTTCATGGCGCTGGGAACGCTGTTCAGCGCCATCGCGGCGCACACGCGGATGGGCGAAACGCTGCTTCCCATCCTGCTGCTGCCGCTGCTCATCCCCATCGTGATCTTTGCCGCCAGCGCCACGCAGCGGCTGCTGGTGGGCCGCCCGCTGGCGGAGATCGGCGGCAACCTGCGGATGCTGCTCGCGTTCGACCTGGTGTTCCTCTTCGTCTGCACCGCGGTGTTCGGATCGGCGGTGGAGGAGTAGGGGCGGAGGAGCAGGGGCGGAGGAGGAGCAGAGTACGAGGCGCGGGTCCAGGTCCGAGCCGGGGAAAGTTCTAGGCCGGAGGCGAAATCCCGGGGTGAAGGAAAGATCGAGTCCGGGGCGAAGTCCGGGTCAAGGAAAGATCGAGGCCGGAGGCGAAGTCCCGGCCGAGCGAATGAATTCGCCGCTGGAAATTCGCGAAGTCCGCCTTCGCGGACTGCACCGCAGCCTGTCGTCACGGCGCGGAGAACGCGACGCAGAAATGTCATTCCGAGGAGCGCGTGACTCCGCCGGTGCACGTGCCCCGCGCGGAGACGAGAAGCCCGCTCGAAGTGTATCCCTGAGCGAGCGGGTGAGGGCCCTTCCGGCGCG
>DASQZE010000049.1:0-6214 GCA_035638875.1 Longimicrobium sp. | reverse complement strand
CCGACCGAAGGATCTGGCCCGCATGACCGGGAGCTGGCAACTCGGCGGAAGCCTGCCCCTCGGTCGCGCGGAGTAGATCCTTCGGTCGCGCGCAAAGGATTGTGCACTTTGAAGTTGCCGGCGTGCGCTCCCTCAGGAAATCAAGCGCGGGTTTCTTGCGAAGTAGATTCTTAAACACCCTCTCGGGAAAACAACGTGGCGAGCAGAAAGAAAACGGCGGCCGGCGGACATGGATCCGCCGGCCGCCGCTTCGTTCCTGTCGATCGGGCGCCGTCAGGCCTGGCGGCCGCCTCAGGGAAAGCGGAAGCGGTCGCGGGTGGCGGCAGGCTGGGGCGGGGCGCCCGCGCCCCCGGGCGCGGCGGAGAGGGTCGGTGCGGCCGCGGCGGATGCCGGCGCGGCGCCGGACACGGACGGCGCGGAGAGGGGCGTCTGCGGGCAGCCGTTCTCCACCCACGTCTGGAACGTGGTGATCTGCGCGTCGGTGAGCGGCGGATACGGGGGCGGCGGCATGTCGCCGATGGTCAGGATGCGCAGCAGGATGATCTGCGCGTTGGCCGCCACGTCGTCGTAGCTGCCCAGGTTGAAGCGCCACATCATCTGCGACCTGAACGGCGCGAAGATGCCCTGGATGTCGTCCCATCCGGGATTGGCGACCGGCGTTCCGTTGGCCATGGGGGCCTCCACTTCGTTGCGGGATGAGACGGAGCCCGCGGCCCCGTCCGGATGGATGTACCTGGATGAAAAAGGCCGCTACTCCGCGCGGAGCCGCCACACGGCGCCGGAGCCCGGCCGCGCGTGCATGCTGCCTCCCGGTGCCAGCTCGAACTCCCCGAAGTCCAGCACCCACGCCTCTCCCGTGCGGGGATGGATGCGCACGTCGATGGGGCGGTGCAGCGGCGGAAACCCGTCCACGGGATGCGCCGTCCACGCCTCCGTGTCCACGCGGACGACCGTGCGGCCGCTGCGGGGGCCCGACGGCGCCGTCATGGGCACCTCGTCGCCGAACAGCGCCACCACCAGGTGCCCGGGCCAGGGCCCGTCCGCCGGGAGCACGCTGAACTTGCAGGCGGACGAGTTCACGGGGAGCGACATCAGGGGGCGCTCCGGGGGCGGCAGCTCCGCGTGGTTCGCCAGGAGAAAGGTGGGCTCCGGGCCGCGGCGGGGGGCGAAGCGCGGGTCTGTAACGGGCACGCCGCCCACGAAGTCCGGCCAGCCGTACCAGGCGCCGTGCTTGACCTCGAACACCAGCTCCGGCACGCCCGCGATGGGGCGGCTGCCGCGGTCGTCGCTCCCCTGGTCCGTGGCGATGAGCCGCCCGTCGGGGAGAAAGCCCAGCCCGAACGCGTTGCGGATCCCCCACGCCACGAGCTCGAGCCCCGAGCCGTCCGGCCGGCAGCGGAGCACGGCCGCCGTGCAGGGGAGCCCGGCGGGGATGCGCGTGCCCGCCGGCGCCGCCGTGCCGAAGGGCGCGAAGGCACCCGTCACGGCGCGCGCATCGGCCCCCTCCAGCGGGTCCGCCGTTGTCGCCGCGTATCCCGTGAGCACCACGTCCATCCCGGGGACGTCGTGCGGGTGGGGAAGCTGCTTGAGCCAGGCCAGGTCGTGCGCATCCAACCCCACCACGCCCAGGTTGGTCATGGCGCCCTGGCCCCAGTACAGCATTCCGTCCGGCCCCACCGCCACCGTGTTCGTGTGGTAGTTGCCGCGGCCGGGAAGCCCGTCGATCACCGTGGTCCGCGTGCCGTCCACGGTCAGGCGGCTGATGCGCCCGGGGAACCCGCCCTCGGAGAGGTAGAATCCGCCGTCGTGCCACACCAGGCCGTTCAGGGGCGCCCGCAGCCCCTCCGCGACCACGTCCGCGCCGCCGTCGTCCCGCAGGCGCAGCACGCGCCCGCCCGCCGGCGCCCCGCCGAACGGAAGGCCGCTCTCCGCCACGTACGCCCGGCCGTCGTCGTCGAACGCCAGGCTGGTGGGAAAGTGCAGCCCCGTGGCCACGCACTCCGCCGTGTCGGCCTCCGCCTCCGCCAGCACGCTCATGCCTCGCCCCGCGCCAGGGAAACGAGGGCGAGCACCACCAGGAAGGCGCCGCTCCACACCTCCGCGCGCCCCGGCACCCACCGCCGCAGCCACGCGCCGGCGAACAATCCCGCCAGGCACATCCCCCCGCTGATGGCGCCCACGATGAGCGCCGAGCTCACGACGGGGTAGCCCGCGCTGCCCAGGCCCACCCCGGCGAACAGGTTGTCCAGGCTCAGGGTCAGGGGAAGCCCCATCACCCAGCGCCCCTCCACCACGTCCTGCGCGTCGCCCTCGCGCAGGGCGTGCAGCAGGATGGCGGCGCCGCACAGCAGCAGCACCACGGGGCCCGCCGTCTCCAGCGCGGGCAGCCACCGCCGCAGCGTGCCGCCCGCCGCCAGCCCCACCAGCGGCATGAGCGCCTCGCAGGCGGCGAACGCGGCCGCCAGGGCGAAGAGCCGGCCCCGCCGCGGGCGGCTCACCCCCAGCGCGGCGGAAACCTGCAGGTTGTCCAGCCCCGCCAGCACGCCAAAGGCGGCCACCTCCAGCATCACGCGCCGCCCCCGCCCGCCTGGGGCAGCGTGTAGATCTTGAGCACGCCGCCGTCGGGGCTCTGGATGAGGCCGCCCGCCACCACGTAGTTCTGCCAGATCGCGGGGCCCATGCAGTAGCCGTAGCCGCCGTTCAGGCCGTTGGTGGGGGAGCCCAGCGGGTCGCTCCACAGCAGCGTGCCGTCCGAGGCGCGGAACGCGTACAGCGCCACGTTGTGCGTGCCCACGAACACCACGTCGTTGGCGATGGCGGGGGAGCCGATGCTGGCCTCGCCCGGGTTCTGGTACATGGCCAGGTCCGGGTTCTGTGCCGTGGGCACGGCCGCGTTGGTGTACCGCTGCACCGTCACCGCCGGCAGGTTGTTGCCGGGGGTAAAGGTGTACGGCGCCATGGGCCACGCGTCCTCCAGCGTGTCCCACTTCACGGCGCGCATGAACGGCGTCGTGTTGAAGTCGATCCCCGGCGACACGCTGTGGTAGTTGGGCCCGCCGATGCCCACGAAGATCAGGCCGTTGACCGTATCCACCGCCGGCGCGCCGAAGACCCCGGAGTAGTTCTCGTTCCAGGTGGTGTCCGACACGCAGTTGGTGGGCACGTTGGGCACGATGTTCACGTGCGGGTCCACCGTGGGGATGCACTGCCCGTTGTCGTCGTACGGCAGCAGCTGGCGCGTCTTGATGACGGACAGGTCGCCCGCGTCCAGCAGGAACAGGGTGCCGTTCTTGTTGGCCACGGCCAGTACCTGCCGGCCGTTCTGGGTGAACACGGCCGCCGAGCCGCCGAAGTCGATGTCGCCGTCCGACGGGCGGTAGCTGGTTTGCTGCGTGGGCGCAAAGCGCTGCTTGAACGCGCCCGTCTGCGCGTCCAGGATGAGGACGGAGTAGCTGTACGCCGGCGAGACGCCGTTGGGGCCCGCCAGCTGCTCCGTGCAGCCGGGCGGCGAGTAGGGAAAGCTCCACGATGCGGGAAAGCCGTGGTCCACGCCCCCCCACGGGTTGGGCCCCACGGGGTTGCCCGTGGTCACGTACAGCAGGCCGTCGACGCAGGCGATGCCGCTCCACACGGAGCCGCCCCGCGGCTGCTTGTACGTGCTCGTCTCCGCCACGGCGGTAAAGCCGGGGAGCGCCGCGCCCTGCACCACCAGGGCGGGGATCTGGTTGGGCTGGTTGTCCACCCCGTCCGCCAGCTGGTCCGTGCAGAAGATCCACACCACCTTGCCCGTGGCCGCGTCCAGGCAGTAGACGAAGCCGAAGAGCTGCGGGTTCTCGCCCTCGCCCATCCCCACGTACACCAGGCCGTTGGCCACCACGGGCGACGACCAGCCGGCCGCCGGGGGCGCGTAGGTGGGGTAGTCGGCCGGCGGCGCGCCCGCAGCGATCCCGGACTGCGGCGGGGGCGGGGAAAAGTCGTTGGTGCAGGGCTGGTTCTGCGCCGTGTCCTGCTGCCGCAGGTTGGTCTTCCACGCCAGCGACAGGTCTGCCTGGTTCAGGCAGTAGACGAACCCGTCAAAGGCGCTGAAGTACACCAGCCCGCCCGTGACGGCGGGGGTGCACCCCATCCCCGTAAAGCCGTGGGTGTCGCGCTGCGCCAGGTCGATGGGCCACACGTACGAGGCCTCGATGGCTCCGCTGGCCAGGTTCACCTTGAACAGGCCGCCCCCGTTGTTGCCGGGCGCGGCCGCGGCGTTGGCCACGCCCACGTACGCGTAGCCGTCCACCACGGCGGGCACGGAGAGCACGGGCCCGCCCACCTGCAGGGTGTGCAGCGTCTGCAGCTGCGCGGCGTTGCCGGAGTTGATGGGTGTGTCGGTGACGAATCCGCCGTGGGCCGGGCCGCCCTGGTACATCCACCAGCCCTGCGGGGTGTCGCTGGCCGCCATCCTGGTTTCTCCCTGCTCGGGTGCGTGTGCCTTGGGGGATGTGGATCCGGTGCGTGCGTCCGCCGTGCCCCGTCAGGGCGCCGGCGTGTTCAGGTGGGCGCGCCGGATGAGCCCCCACGAGTAGTCGGTGGAGCCGGCCTGGTAGTGGCAGCTCATGCACGAGTTGCCGCCCGCCGATGCCGCGCCGGCCCGCGTCTGGAAGTACGTTTCCATGGTCGTGTTCACGGCCCCCCACATGGGGAACGGCGAGCCCGAGCCGGCCGGGTACGCCCCGCCGCTGTCCACCAGCACGAACTGCGAGGGGAGCGACGGCCACTGGGTGATCACGAGCTGGTAGTTGGCCCACACCGTGTTCTGCAGGTACGCCTGGTAGATGGCGTTGATGTCCTGCGTGGACGACCCCTGCGGCGTGGTGGGGATGGGGTTGATGCGCGACACCTGCACGGGCCGCGCGTTGGGTACCCGCACCAGCACCCCCAGGCTGTCGGGGATGTACGAGTAGCCGGGGACGGACTGCGGCGTGTCCAGCCCGTTGTTGTACGAGTACGGCGCGCGCGAGCCGGGCCCGGGCACGTTGCCCACGTGCTCGAAGCTGCTCCACACCCACTGCGGAAAGCCCACCTGCTTCTGGGCGATGTGCAGCCCCACCAGCCCCATCAGCATGGGCTGGCAGGTGGTGCCGGTGCTGTCCGTGGCCACCATGGCGGTGGTGCGGTAGTACCTGGTGGAATCGTCCCGGGCCGTGAGGGGGCGCCAGGCGGACTTGATCATGATGGCGCCCAGCGTGCCCGACGAGTCGCTGGCCGGCACGAAGAACGGCAGCGAGCGGCCCAGGTTGTTGGACAGGTACAGCCAGCTGTTGGGGGTGCCGTCCGCGCCGCGGATGGTGTCGTACTGGGGCTGGTTGTAGCGCACGGAGAACAGGGTGTACCCGCCCTGCTGGTCCACCAGCGGAAACGAGAACGACTCCGCCGCGGCGTTGAAGAGCGAGTTGCCCTTGGACGTGAACGTGAACGCGTTCTGTCCCGGCTGCAGGTTGCCGCCGCACGGCTCCACGGGCGAGTTCCAGTCGGTGAACACCGTGGGACGCTGGTTCCCCTGCCCGAACAGCTCCCAGCTTTCCTTGTACGTTTCCCACACGCGCAGGCCGGCGTTGCCCGCGTTCAGGAAGGCCGCCGTGTCGGCGGGGTTGGACGCCGCGCCGCGCGTGGCGGCGGCGGCGGGCCAGTTCAGGGCGATGAACGACTGCCACGAGAACACGTCGAACCACGGCCGCGACATCTCCGGCGTGGTGGCGCTGTCCGGCCGCGGCGGCACCACGGTGGGGATGACGCCGGAGAGGTACGGCGCCGGCAGGCCGGGGGGGAGCGCCGGGATGGTCCCGGTGGTCACGCCGCCCGGCGTGGCCCCGGGGGCGGGTTCGCCTTCCGTCGCCGGGCCGTCGCCGCCGCCGGGGCACGCGGCAAGGACCAGGGCGAGCAGCGCGGGTGCGGCCGCGCGAAGGGTGCGGGGGTGGACCGCGGCCATGGGGATCGCTCCGGGTGGTGGAAGGGGATGGCTCGGAACCGGCGGACGGGAGGCCGTCCGGGAGGCGCGGCGGGGCTGCGTCCAGGTGCGGAGGGGATGCAGCCCGGGGGACTTCCGCCCGCGATGTCTGCCGCCATATTATGTATCAGCAAGCGGGGGGACAAGTAAACTTTTGACGGTTTGATTTTCCCCCCACGCTCCCGCCGCGCCGCCGTGCGCACGCATCATCCCCATTCACAA
>DASQZE010000048.1:0-9819 GCA_035638875.1 Longimicrobium sp. | reverse complement strand
CCGTGATCGTCACGTCCTGCACCCGCCCGCCCCGGCGGACGGAAAGCCGCACCCGGTCGCCCGGATCGATCGCCGAGTAGTGCAGCCCGGCGGAGCGCGTGGTGATGAGCTGCCCGTCGATGGCCACGATCACGTCCCCATCGCGCAGCTGTCCCGCCGCGGGTCCGTTGGAGCGCACGCCGCCGATCCGCGGCTCGCCCTCGAACTGGATCTGCGGACGCTCGTTGTTGTGCTGGTACGTGTGTATCCCCCCGCCGAGCTGGTCGAAGCCCAGGTCGCCCACCCGCGTGCCGCCGTTGGAGCACCGCTGCTGCGCGTCCGCGCCCGTGGCCGTCAGCATCGCCGCCAGCGCGGCGGCCAGATATCTCGAAGTCATGGGATGTCCCAGAGTTGAAAGTGCCAAGTGCCAAGTGCCGAGTAACAGATCAGTTCCTCGATGCCGTACCTGGCACCAGGGACCAGGCACTTGGCACTTCAGTTCATCAAAACCACACCACGCCCTGCTTTCCGCCCGCCCGCGCGGCCTGGGCGCTGTCGGCGCGCTGAAAGCCGGCCAGCACGGCGCTGGCGAGCGGATCGTCCGGGGCGATCCGGATCAGTTCGTCGGCCGCCGCGCGAAGCATCCGCGCGGCCACCTCCCGCCCCTCCGCCGACTGCACGGTGGACGCGGAGTCCGACAGCTCGGCAAAGCGGGCCATCGCCTGCACGTAGGCCGAGCCCGTCTGCTGCACCACCAGCGCGGCCTGGCGGGTGTCCGGCGCGCGGGCCGCCTCCACCACCTGTACGGTGGCGCGCGTGCCCATCCACTGCCCCAGGGCCAGGCCGCTGGCGAACAGGGCGATCCCCGCCGCCACGGCCCCGCCCAGCCACGATCGGGGGATGCGCCGGACGCGTCCGCCCGGTGCCGCCGCCTGGATCATCCCCCGCTCCCGCAGGGCGCGCACGGTGCGCTCCTCCAGCAGCCGCCCCGGGTCCATCTCCCGCGGCAGCGCCGAGAGCTGGGTGCGCAGGTCCGGCGTCAGGTCGTCCTCGTCGTGCGTGCTCATGTCGTCGCTTCCTTCACCGGCTCCAGCAGCCGCCGGAGCGCCTTGCGGGCGTGCGACAGCTGGCTCTTGGATGTTCCCGCGGCAATCCCCAGCCGCGCCCCGATCTCGTCGTGCGTGTAGCCTTCCACGTCGTGCAGCACCAGCACCGCGCGGTATCCGGCCGGCAGCATCGCCAGCCCCCGCTCCACGTCGATGCGCTCGCCGTGCGCCGGTGCGGGGCGCCAGGGCTCGGCGCCTTCGTCCAGCGTGGTCCACCGGCCCTGCTTGCGCAGAATTCCGCGCGCCACGTTGATGCCGATCCCCGTGAGCCACGTGCCGAACGACGACTCCCACCGGAACCCGTCCAGCGCCTCGGTGGCGCGGATCCAGGTTTCCTGCACCACGTCCTCCGCGTCGTGCTCCGCGCCGCCCATGATGCGCAGCACGAGCGCGTACAGCCGCGGCGTGTGCCGGGCGTACAGCTCGCGAAAGGCCTGCTCGTCCCCCCGGAGGAGAAGCGCCTGTGCGAGCGCATGGTCGGGTACCGCGGCGGTTTGGGCTCTCATGCGAAACTGAGTGGCGCGGGCGCGGCGGATGGTTGCATGGGGTGGGAGGAAGTGCGTGAGTGCGAAAGTGCGAAAGTGCGAAAGTGCGAAAGTGCGGCGGATTCTCGCCCCTCCCAGATTGTCCAGCCAGTGGCTGGACAATTCGGCAGAGAGCTTCGTTCAAGATTGTCCAGCCGCTGGCTGGACAATTGGAGACCTGATCGATCCATGGATTCATGGCCGTGCGCGACGCGTGCTCATATGCGCGTGACAACTGTGCAGTTTGGGGGTGTCTACCCCGCTTACTTTCCACACTCCATCCCCCGGCCACACCACGATGCACGAAAAGACCAGACGGAGTGGTGGAAAGCAGGTCACGCGAGTCGGACGCGCCGGCGAAGCCGGAGATCCCGGCGCTCGCCGATGGCCATCTCCTGACCGAGCTGCGCTCGCTGATCGAGGCGTCACGCCGCCAGGTCGCGCGCGTGGTGAATTCCGCCATGGTGATCACGTACTGGAGCGTGGGAGACCGCATCCGCCGCGAGGTGGTCGGCGAGGCGCGGGCGGAGTACGGCAAGCAGCTGGTGGACGGGCTTTCCAGGCAGCTGACCGCCGAGTTCGGAGCGGGGTTCTCCCGCACCAACCTCTTCAACATGCTGCGTTTCGCCGAGACGTTTCCCGATTTGCAGATTGTCCAGCCGTTGGCTGGACAATTGGGATGGACCCACGTGACGCAGCTGATCTACCTGGACGACCCGCTGGCGCGCGAGTTCTACACGCGCATGTCCATCATGGAGCGATGGAGCCGCCGAACGCTCCGGCAGAAGATCCAGGGCATGCTGTTCGAGCGAACCGCCATCTCCCGAAAGCCGGAGATGCTGGCCGTGCAGGAGCTGCAGGCCCTGCGCGACGAAGACCGCATGAGCGCGGACCTGGTGTTCCGCGATCATTACGTGCTCGACTTCCTGGGACTGAAGGATACGTACGACGAGCGTGACCTGGAACATGCCATCCTCCGCGAGCTGGAGGGATTCATCGCCGAGCTGGGCAGCGACTTCGCCTTCGTGGGCCGGCAGAAGCGGATGACGGTGGACGGAGTCGACTACCGGCTGGACCTGCTCTTTTTCCACCGCAGGCTGCGGCGGCTGATCGCGGTGGACCTGAAGCTGGGGCGCTTCCAGGCATCGGACAAAGGGCAGATGGAGCTGTATCTCCGATGGCTGGAGAAATACGAGGTGCGCGCGGGTGAGGATCCGCCGCTGGGCCTCATCCTCTGCGCAGGCAAGTCGCAGGAGCACGTGGAGCTGCTGCAGCTGGAGCAGAGCGGCATCCGCGTTGCGGAATACGTGACGGAGCTCCCGCCGCGCGAGCTGCTCGAGCAGAAGCTGCATGCCGCGATCAGTGTTGCCCGCCGGCGGATGGAGAACCGGCCCGAAACGCTGGAGCTGGGTGCGGCTGAGGCAGAAGCGCCCTGAATCAGCAATCCGGAGAGGCTCCCCAATTGTCCAGCCATCGGCTGGACAATTCACGGCGGCGTCTCACATCGGCCATCCCCAGGAAACATTGTCCAGCCATCGGCTGGACAATTACGACAAAGGGCGCACGGTCATCCCATGCGCCCCCACGATACTGCCGTTGCCCGCTATTCCCTATTCCCTATTCCCTGCCGTTACTCACTGTTCCCCCGCCCCTCGCCGTGCGAGCCCGCGTCCTCGCCCAGGATCTCGACCATCACCGCGGTGATGTTGTCCTTGCCGCCGCGCTCGTTGGCCAGGCGGATGAGCTCCGCCACGCGGTCGGCAAGGCGGATGTCCAGGGGCAGCACCCCGGCGATCATCCGGTCCGTGAGCATTCCCGTAAGCCCGTCGGAGCAGAGCAGCAGCAGGTCGCCGGGCAGCAGGTGGCCGGCGAGCATGTCCGGGTCGTCCGCCGGCTCGGCGCCCAGCGCGCGCGACAGGATGTGCGACAGGCGGTGCCGCCGCGCGCCGGAGGGCGTCAGCCGCCCCTCGTCCACCTCGCGCTGCACCCAGGTGTGGTCCGTGGTCACCTGCGCCAGCTGCCCGCCCCGCAGGAGGTACGCGCGGCTGTCGCCGATGTGGCCCATCCGGTACGTGCCGTCGGTGCAGAGCGCGCACGCGGTGACCGTCGTACCCATCCCCAGCGTGGAGGGGTTCTGCGCCACGTGGTCGGCGATGGCCTGGTCCGCCGTGCGGAACGCGTGCACCATGATCTGCGCCAGCGCGTCCGCATCCAGCCCGCGGTCCACGCCCTCCAGCAGCGCGCCGCCCACCGTCTGCGCGGCGATGGCGCTGGCGATCTCGCCCGCCGCGTGGCCGCCCATGCCGTCCGCCACCAGAAAGACGCCGCGCTCGGAATCCACCAGGAACGAGTCCTCGTTCCCCTTGCGCACCCGCCCCACGTGGGTGGCGCCCACGGCCTGCCAGCGCAGCTTCACGGCGCCTGCGCCAGTGCGAGCAGCGCCGCCACGGGCGACGGGCCGTCCAGCAGCACCGTGCCCGTGGTCCGCGCGTAGTTGGCGTACACGATCATCCCGATGATGACGGCCAGCAGCAGCACCAGCACCACCAGCCACAGGGGGAAGCGCGCGCCCGAGCGCTCCTCGCGCAGCGTCCTGGGCGCCTCGGGGGGCACGTAGCCGGCCCGGGCGGAATCCACGTCGGCGCCCTCGGCCTCGCGGAACTGCAGCTGCACGCCGCCCACGCGCAGGGTGGCGCCGTAGGGGAGCGGCGTGGGCACGTTGGGGGCGAGCTTTACGCCCTCCACCGCCGTACCGTTGATGGACTGCAGGTCCGTGATGCGCCAGGCGCCCATGTCGTACTCCAGCCGGGCGTGCTGGGCGCTCACGGAGTCGTCGTCCACCACCACGTCGCACGCGGCCGCGCGGCCCACGGTCACGATGGGCGAGGGCACGGGCAGCTCTTCGCCATAGCGGGGGCCGGCCATCAGGGCCAGGCTGGCGAGGTGCCCCGGGCGCCCGGACGGTGCGAGGCTGCTCATGCGCGGGTCTCCTTTGGGGAACGGGTTGCGGCAAAACGGGTTGCGCGGCGCGGAACGTAAGGCGCCGGGCGGCGTCTCTGCAAGTCGCAGGCGCGCGCGAACGCCTTGACCCGGCGACGTGCGGGGTGTACCATTTGGCCGCCGGACACTCTCTCCCCTCCGTCCGTTCCCGTGATTCTTCGCTGCATCTTCGTTCTGCTGACGTTCCTGGCCGTTCCCGCGTTCGCCCAGGGGGCGGATTCGGTGGCGCTGGACGGCCCCTGGCGCTTTCGCGCGGGGGACGCCGCCGCATGGGCCGCGCCCGCGCTGGACGACTCCGCCTGGCGCACGCTGGCGGTGCCCGGCGAGTGGGAGGCGGAGATCGGGGACTACGACGGCTTCGGCTGGTACCGGCGCGAGGTGCGCCTTCCCGCCGGGCTGCGCGCGGAGCCCCTGGGGCTGCGCTTCGGCACGGTGGGCGACGCGTTCGAGGTGTACTGGAACGGGGTCAGGCTGGGCACCCGCGGGCGCATGCCGCCGAACTTCGTGGAGGCCGTGTCGCCGCACCTGTTCTTCGTCCCGGACTCCGTGCTGGCCCGGGCGGCGCACGGGCGGCACGTCATCGCGGTCCGCGTCTACAACGACTACGCGTACGGCGGATTGATGACGCCGGTGGTCGTGGGCCGCTTCGAGACGCTGGCCGCGCGCCGGTCACCCCGCGCGGTGGTGATCGGCGGACTGGTCTCGTTCTTCCTGGCCATCGGCATCTACCACCTGGCGTTCTGGCTGCGGCGCCCGGCCAGCCGCGAGAACCTGTGGTTCGCCCTGGTGTGCGGATGCGTGTGCGTGTACGGCGCCACCTTCGCCCACGCCGTGGACGCGCTGGTGATGCCCGTCATCAACCCCTACCGGCTGGGGCTGCTGGCGCTGCTCGCGGGGGCGCCGGCGTACGTGGCGCTGGTGAACAGCCTGTTCGGCCTGCGCGGGGGACGGCGCACGCGGCTGGTGAACCTGCTGTTCGCGGGCCTGTTCGTCATCGCGGCGGTGCTGCCGCTGGGGCTGCTGGCCCAGTTCAACGAGTGGATCGACGCGGGGATGGGGCTGGGGCTGCTGTTCGTCGTTGCGCGGGCCTGGCGCGCGGCGCGGCACACGGAGCCCGCCACGCCGCACGCACGCACGCTGCTGGCGGGGACGGCGGCCTTCTCCGCCACGTTCGCGTACGACCTGGCGAGCGAGTACTTCGCCTTCATCCCCGTGGCGCAGGTGCTGCCCGGGGTGCCGTCGCTGTTCTGGATCGGCTTCCTGGTCTTCGTGGTGACGGTGGGCATCTCCACGGCCGGGCAGTGGGCGCTCACGGAGCTGACGGCGCTGGTGGATCCGCTGACGGAGTTGTCGCGGCGCCACGTGCTGGAGGATGCCCTGCGGCGCGAGGCGGGGCGGCTGCGGCGCACGGGCGGGTCGCTGGCGCTGGTGATGATCGACCTGGACCACTTCAAGCGCATCAACGACACCTACGGCCACCGCACGGGCGACCAGGTGCTGTCGCGGGTGGGGCGGCTGCTGCGCTCCAGCGCCCGCAACCTGGACCTGCCGGCGCGCTTTGGCGGCGAGGAGTTCGCCGTGCTGCTGTTCGACACCGACATGCCCGGCGCGCTGAGCTTCTGCGAGCGCTTTCGCGAGAACCTGGGCGGGTTGCAGGTGCCCGTGGCCGGCTGCGCGGCCGTGCAGGTGACGGCCAGCATGGGCGTGTCCGTCGGCTCGGACCTGGTGGATCCCGACGCGCTGGTGGAGGCCGCGGACCGCGCCCTGTACCGCGCCAAGAGCGACGGCCGCGACCGGCTGGTGTCCGTGCTGGTGGAAGGACCGGACCGGGTGATGGAGTACATGCAGCGGTAAGATTTTCGTCGGAGGGAGGTCCGCCGCGACGCGACGGGAGACGAGTCACGTTCGGGTGAAGGCCGTCGCTGCGCGACGGGAGCCCTCTCCCCCGCCCTCCTTTTGCTCGTTCCTCGCAACGTCGGCCGACCCCTCCCCCAACTTCGGGGGAGGGGTTTTTCGCGTGGACGGCTTGGGCGCGGGGACAGAGGCGCGGCGCGGGCGGATCTACACGACGGGTGGTGCGACATCGCGACATTTTCGGCAGGCACATCTTCCCCTTGTATGAACTCGACGGCACCGGATTGCGCACGGAAGGCTGCAGTACGGGAGAGGGTGCCGGGGGGTGAGGGTCCCGCACGGACGCGCCGGACCGGTTGATTCGCCCGCGGCGGACTGGCGATGTCCAGTTGAGGCCGAAAGATCCATCAAACTTCACGGCGCGGCGAGGGCTCGCACTGCGTAACGGCACGTCCGTTGCCCGTTCGGACGCCGGAGCGCACCCCGTCACACGCACCGGAACCCCGTGTCCACCCTCGACCGGCTTCACCTTCCCCATTTCGGGCCCCGCGAGCCCCGGCGGCGATGGGGACCGCTGCAGCTGTCATTCTTCTGCGAGCTGGGCGCGGCGGAACTGGAGCGGCTCTTCGCGGACGAGGAGCTCATCCGCCTGCTGCGCCGGCTGCGCGCCACCGTCACGCTGGGGCTGGTGGACCTGGGCGGGCGGCGCGCGGCCGTGGTGCGGCGGCTGAACGAGGCGGGGATCCCCACGGCGGCGTGGCTGCTGCTGCCGGAAGAGGGCGGCTACTGGTGCAACGCGCACAATGCCGGCGAGGCGTGGGAGCGCTACGGCGACTTCGTGGCGTGGACGCGCGCGCACCGGCTGCGGTGGGAGCGCGTGGGCATCGACATCGAGCCCAACATCGACGAGGTGCGGGCCGTGCGCCGCAACCCGATCGCCATCCTGCGCGCCCTGCCCCGCATCTTTCGCTGCATCGCGCAGAACCGGGAGATGTACCAGGGGCTCGTGCGGCGCATCCACGCGGACGGCTATCCCGTGGACGCGTACGTGTTTCCGTTCATCCACACGGAGCGCGAGGCGGGCACGGAGGTGCTGCAGCGCATCACGGGGATGATCGACCTGACGGTGGACCGCGAGATCGTGATGCTGTACACGAGCTTCGCGCGGCCGCACGGGCACGGGTTCCTGGACTTCTACGCGCGCCACTTTCCCGCCGTGGCCGTGGGCGTGACGGGCGGCGGCGTGGAGGAAGGGCTGGACCCGCCGCCGCCGCTGTCGTGGGACGAGCTCGCGCGCGACCTGCGCCTGGCGCGCCGCCACACGGACGACATCCACGTGTTCAGCCTGGAAGGGTGCGTGGAGCAGGGCTTCCTGGAGCGGCTGGTGGACTTCGACTGGGGCGTGCCCGTGGAATCCGCCGCGGCCACGGAGCGCGCCGCGGCCCTCACCCGCCGCATGCGCCTTGCCCTGCGCGCGCTGGACCGCCCGCACGTCACCTCGCTGGCGGCGCTCGCGGCCGTCGCCGTGCCGCTGGGCCTCCTCGCCCTCGCCGGCCGCACCCGCCGCAACGCCGGCGACGGCGGCAGTACCGACGATCCACTCCATTCCGAGCCACCGTCGCACTTCGATTCGCCCCCCTAAACCTAAAAGACGATCATCTGTTCATGTTTTTCACCGCGCTCACCGCGCCCTCCGCGTGATATGAGCCCCGCCGTCGCGGACTGTGCGGCGGATGGCACGACGGGTGCGCCCCGGGAGCGGTTGCTGGGAGGAGGAGGACGATGGCATTGCCGTGGAAGGAGAACGACGATGGCGGGACGGGACGACGGGGCGGCGCGCGCGGCCATCCGCGCCGCGGCGGTACCGCTCACGGGCGGAGGCAACGACTGGGACGGGCTGATGGAGCTCGTGGGTGACGCGCGGCTGGTGCTGCTGGGCGAGGCATCGCACGGCACGCACGAGTTCTACCGTGCCCGGGCCGAGATCACGCGCCGGCTCATCACCGAAAAGGGCTTCACGGCCGTGGCGGTGGAGGCGGACTGGCCGGACGCGTACCGGGTGAACCGCTACGTCCGCGGCGCGGGCGCGGATACCACGCCCGAGGAGGCGCTGGGCGGGTTCAAGCGCTTTCCGCAGTGGATGTGGCGCAACACGGACGTGGTGAAGCTCGTCGCGTGGCTGCGCGATCACAACGACGCCCTGCCGCCGGACGCGCCGCGCGTGGGGTTCTACGGGCTGGACCTGTACTCCATGTTCGGCTCCATCCAGGCCGTCATCCAGTACCTGGAGGGCGTCGATCCCGGGGCCGCGCGCCGCGCCCGCCAGCGCTACGGCTGCTTTCACCGCGCGGGCGGCGACCCGCAGGCGTACGGCTACGCGGCCGAGCTGGGCATTACCGAGGCGTGCGTGGACGAGGCCGTGCACCAGCTGCAGGAGATTCGCGAGCAGGCGGCGCGGCTCGCGGGCGAGGACGGCGGCGTGGCCGCGGACGAGCACTTTCATGCCGAGCAGAACGCGCGGCTGGTGAAGAACGCCGAGGAGTACTACCGCAGCATGTTCGCCGCGCGCGTGAGCTCGTGGAACCTGCGCGACTGCCACATGGCGGATACGCTGGACGCGCTCCTGCGCCACTTCGAGGGCAAGGGCGTCGCGCCGAAGCTCGTGGTCTGGGAGCACAACTCCCACCTGGGCGACGCCCGCGCCACGGAGATGGGCGAGGACGGCGAGTGGAACGTGGGCCAGCTCGTCCGCGAGCGCCACGGCGGCGACGCGCGGCTCGTCGGCTTCAGCACGTACACGGGCACGGTGACGGCCGCGTCGGAGTGGGACGGGCCGGCGGAGCGCAAGGACGTGCGGCCAGGGATGGACGGCAGCTTCGAGCTGCTGCTGCACGAGGCGGGCGTGCCGGACTTCTACCTCCCCCTGCGGGATGGCGGCCCGGCCGCGGACGTGCTGCGCGAGCCGCGGCTGGAGCGTGCCATCGGCGTCATCTACAAGCCGGAGACGGAGCGCTGGAGCCACTACTTCCACGCGCGGCTCTCCGACCAGTTCGACGCCGTGATCCACTACGACCGCACGCGCGCCCTGCACCCGCTGGAGCCCACGGCGGAGTGGGAGAGCTTCGAGCCCGCGGGGACGTTCCCCACGGGGATCTGATCGTGGAGATTGCGTCGTTGGAGGGAACGGAGAAGGGATGAACGGCGACGGCGGATGGGGGCGTGCCCCTCCGCTGCGCTCCGGGTCGGGCTGCGCGCGCCGTAGGGCACGATACAACTGTGCCCAACGGCGCCGAGCCCCCTGCGCATGCCGGCACGATACTGCTGTGCCGTCCTGCTCCGGGCTCTCGGCCCTGCGG
>DASQZE010000047.1:0-11384 GCA_035638875.1 Longimicrobium sp. | reverse complement strand
CGGGAAGCAGGCCCCGTCTGCGACGGGGAGGCCCTCTCTCCCGCCGTCTTCGCCGCTCGTTCCTCGCGGCTCGCGGCGACCCCTCCCCCAAACTGCGGGGGAGGGGTTGTACTCAGGTCACTTTTGCTTTCCTAGGTTTTTCAAAAGCAGGATGGCGGCATCACGGGGCGGATGCCCGCCCCGGCACAAGACTCACACGATCGCGATCCGTGAAAGGCGGCCCTCGGCGGAAGGCCGTGCATCGGATTCCCGGACGGGATTACCCGCCGGTGCGTCGTGGGACAGCTTTGACCAGAAATGGCCAGAGTCGAACGGAGGCGGGCGCCGCCAGGTCCATCCCGCAGCGCGGGCCCGGGCGCCGGCCGAAGGATCTACCGTCCCGTGCATGACGCCGGTCCCCCGCGAACTGAGCCGGTCCGCAACCCGTTTCCTATCCACCGCGGTTCGGTATCAGCTCCGCGACGCGGGCTGGGTGAGCTGGGCGGGGCTGCCGGCGTCGGGCTCGCCGGGAAGGGTGCGGGGGAGCACCAGGCGAAAGGTGCTGCCCTCGCCGGGGGCCGACTCGGCCTCCAGGCGGCCGCCCAGCAGCTCGGACAGGCCGCGGGAGATGGGCAGCCCCAGCCCCGTGCCGCCGCGCACGCTGTCCGGCAGCTGCACGAACTCCTCGAACACGCGCTCCAGGTGCTCCGGGGCAATCCCCTCGCCCTGGTCCACCACCTCCACGCTCACGCCGCGGTCCGGCCCCCCCGCCACCCGCACCTCCACGGGGCGCGACCGGCCGAACTTGATGGCGTTGGAAAGCAGGTTCAGCAGGATCTGCCGCACGCGGCGCGGATCCGTCACCACGTCGCGGGCGGCGCCGTCGTCCACCATCCGCAGGTCGCTTCCCTTTTCCTCGGCCAGCGGGCGCACGGTGGCGAACAGGTCGCGCACCAGGTCGGGGATGGAGCACTGCTCCGCCACCACCTCCACCTTGCCCGCCTCGAGCTTGGACAGGTCCAGCACGTCGTTCACCAGGTCCAGCAGGTGCCGCGCGGCCCGCTGCGCCCGCTCCAGCGCGCCCTCCTGCTTGCCGGCCAGGTCGCCGTAGACGCCGGAGAGGATGAGGTCGTTGTAGCCCAGGATGGCGTTGATGGGCGTGCGCAGCTCGTGGCTCATGGCCGCGTAGAAGCGGCTGCGCGACGCCACGGCGGCCTCGCGATCGGCCTCGGCCTTGCGGCGCACGCTCACGTCCGCGAAGCCAACCGCGATGCCGTCGTGCAGGGGCACGGCGGTGATGCGGAACCAGCCGTGCACGCCGTCTGCCTCGTACTCCAGCTCCGTCTGCATGGGCTGCCCGGACTCCACCACCTGCACGTACTTGCCGAAGATGCCGATCTGCCGGCTGCTGGGGAGCACTTCCAGCAGGCCGCGCCCCGGCAGCGACTCCGGCGGCGCCCCGATGATGCGCCCGGCCGCCGGGTTCACGTACTCGTACACCATGTCCTCCACGGTGCCGTCCGCGCCCCGCCGGCTGCGCAGGATGGCGAACCCGTCGGGCGACGTCTCGTGCAGGGCGCGGAAGCGCTCCTCGCTTTCCCGCAGCGCCTCCTCCGCCGCCTTGCGCTCCGTGATGTCCTGCATGGAGCCGATCATCCGCGTAGGCCGCCCGTCCGCGTCGCGCGCCACGATGCCGCGGTCCAGCACCGCCGCGGTCGTGCCGTCCGCGCGCAGAAAGCGGTACTCGTCGGCCCAGCGGTCGCCGCCGCCGTCGATGGCCGCGTGGATGCTGCGCAGCACCCGCTCCCGGTCGTCCGCGTGCACGTGGTCGTACCAGAACTGGATGACGCGCGGCACGCCGGCCAGGGGATAGCCGAAGGTGACCTCCAGCCCCTCGTTCCACAGCAGCTCGTCCGTGGACAGGTCCCAGTCCCAGATCACGTCGTTGGTGGCGCGCATCACCAGGCGGTAGCGCTCGTCGCTCACCCGCGTGGCCGTCTGCGCCTCGCGCGCCTGGCCCTCCACCCGGTGCACGCGCACGGCGTGGCGAAGCGCCTGCGCCAGCCGCTCCGGCGTGAACGCGCCCTTGGTCACGAAGTCGGCCGCGCCGGACTTCATCAGTTCCACCGCCATGCCGGGATCGCCCAGCCCCGTGAGCATGACGACGGGGGTGTGGATGCCCTCGGCCCGCACCGTCCGCAGCACCTTCAGCCCGTCGCCGCCGGGGAGCTGAAAGTCGAGGAAGACGCAGTCCCAGCCGCCCTCGCGGATGGCCTGCAGCCCGGCGGGGGCGTCCACGGCCTCGTGCACCTTCGCATCCACGCCGGCGGCGCGCAGGGCCCGGCGCACCGCCACGCGGTCCACCTCGTCGTCGTCCACCACCAGGACGCGGTACTCGTCGGGCAGGGCCATGCTCAGGGGTACTCCACCAGCGTCCAGTACCTGTCCAGCGTGGCCATGGCCTCCACGAACGCCTTGAAGGTCACCGGCTTGAGGATGTAGCCCGCCACGTTCAGGTCGTACGCGTTCACCCGGTCGCGCTCGTCGTCGCTCGTCGTGAGCACCACCACGGGGGTCAGGCGCAGCACGGGGTCCGCGCGCAGCTCGCGCAGGAACTCGATGCCGTTCATCCGCGGCAGGTTCAGGTCCAGCAGCACCAGCCGGCGGTCGCGGGGCACCACGCCGCCGCGCAGCATCTCCAGCCCCTCCACGCCGTTGGCGGCGACCCAGAGGGGGTTCTTGATCTCGTTCTTCTGAAAGGCGCGGCGCACGTTCATCACGTCCACCTCGTCGTCTTCCACCAGGAGGATGTTCACCATGGTCGTTTCAAGCCCCGCCCTGGGCATGCGGCCAGTGAAAGCGAAAGGTGGCGCCGGCGCCCTCGGCCGACTCCACCCATACCCGTCCGCCGCGGCTTTCCACGATCTTGCGCACGAGCGAAAGCCCGATTCCCGTGCCCTCCACCGCGTCCCGGGCCTGCAGCGTCTGAAAGATTCCGAAGATGCGATCGTGGTACGCGGGGGCAATTCCCGGACCGTTGTCGGACACGGCGAACACCCATCCGTCCGCCTTGCCGGCGTCCGCCCGCACGGTGATGCGCGGGTGCTCCGCGGCCCCGTACTTGACCGCGTTGCCCACCAGGTTCATGAACACCTGCTGCAGGGGCAGCCGCTCCGCCAGCACCGTGGGCATCCCCTCCATCACCCGGATCTCGATCCCGGCGGGCGGCGCGAGCAGGTCCACCACCTCCGCCAGCAGCGCCCCCGTGTCCACCGGCTCCGCGGCCTCGCGCACGCGGCCCGCGCGGGAGTACTGCAGGATGCCGTGGATGAGCCCCTCCATGCGGTGCACGCGCCCGCGAAGCAGGTCCATGTGCTTGCGCGCGTCGCCGTCCAGCCGGGCGCCCAGGTCCTCCTCCATCCACTCGGACAGGTTGGCGATGCCGCGCAGGGGCGCCTTGAGGTCGTGCGAGGCCACATAGGCGAACTGGTCCAGCGCGCGGTTGCTCGCCTCAAGGTCGCGGATCAGCCGTTCGCGCTCCTCCTCCGCCCGCTTGTGGTCGTGGATGTCGGTGCAGGTGCCGAACCAGCGCACGATCTGCCCGTCGTCGTCGCGAAAGGGGAGCGCCTGCCCCAGGAACCAGCGGTACCGGCCGTCGCCGCCCTTGAAGCGGTACTCGATGGAGTACCGGTCGCCCGTGTCCAGCGAGTGCCGCCACCGCTCCCACGCCCGCTCCTTGTCGTCGGGGTGCAGCACGTCGTTCCATCCCGTGCCGCGCGTTTGCTCGTAGCTGAGCCCCGTGTACTCGTACCAGCGGCGGTTGTAGTACTCGTGGTAGCCGTCCGCCAGCGTGGTCCACACCAGCTGGGGGATGGTGTCGGCCAAAAAGCGGTAGCTTTCCTCGCTGCGGCGCAGGGCCGCCTCGACCCGCTTTTCGTCCGTGACGTCCGTGTGCACCCCCACCCACTCGCGCAGGGAGCCGTCCGCGTGCAGCACGGGGACGGCGCGCACCTCCATGTCGCGGTACTCGCCGTCCGCGCGGCGCAGGCGGTGCTGCGTCTCGTACAGTCCCCGCGTGTCCAGCGCCCGCGTCCACGACTCGGCCGTGTGCGCGCGGTCGTCGGGGTGCACGCACGCCATCCACCCCAACCCCCCGTACACCTGCGGCCCCTGCCCCGTGAACGCGCTCCACCCCGGCTGCTCGCCGCCGAACTCGCCGCTGGCCGGCGTGCTCCACACGATGGCGGACGAGGCCTCGATGAGCGACCGGTAGCGCTCCTCGCTTTCCTGCAGGGCCCGCTGCGTGGCCACGCGCTCGTTGATGGTCTGAAAGTAGACGGACAGTCCGTCGTCCGACGGATACGCGCGCACCTCGTACCACGCGTCCAGGGGCGGCGGGTAGTACGCCTCGAACTGCACGGGCAGCTGCTCGCGGGCGGCGCGCTCGTACTCCTGCTGGAACAGGGTGCCCACGGCGGCCGGGAACTCGTCCCAGATGCCGCGCCCCATCAGCTCCTCGCGGGTGCGGGCCAGCAGCTGCTCCGCCTCGTCGTTCAGCCAGGTGAAGCGCCACTGGTGGTCCAGGGCGAAGAAGGCGTCGGTGATGCTTTCCAGGATACGCCGCGTGCGCTCGTTCAGCCGTTCCTCCAGCCGCTCCCGGTCGTTGGCCGCGGTGTCCGCGCGCCGGTCCACGGGCGCCGCGTCGCGCAGGGTGACGGCCGCGCCCGTGATTCGTCCCCCCTCCACGATGGCCGCGGCGGCGTACTCCACGGCCAGCGCCGCGCCGCCCCGGGTGACGATGCCGGCGGACTGCCGGGCGGCGCCATCGCGCAGCGTCATGCCGAACGCCGGCTGCGCGTCCTGGCCGGGCGGCGGGGCGATGAGCTCGGCCAGGGGCAGGCCCCGGACGTCGTCGGCCGCGCGGCCCAGGAGGCGGGCGGCCTCGGCGTCGGCAAAGGCGATGGTGCCGTCCGGCGCGACGCCCACGATTCCCGCGGAGGCGGCCTGCAGCAGGGCTTCCGCGCGGAATGGCGCGGCCGGGGCCGCGGGGGACGGGGGCGGCGTGTCAGGAGCGTCGGACATGTGGCTGGTGTGGGGAACCTGGCGATAGTAGAGTGTACAAGCACAAGCTGTGTTGAAGGATGCAAGCGTCGAACCGGGGCTGGCCGGCCGCCGGGAACGCGAGATGGAGCCCTGAGAATCATGCACGTATACCTTCGCGAAGAGCCGGTGGACCTGGAGATGAAGGAGGTCGAGCCCGAGGGGCTGCTGACCGACGACTCCCAGCTCATCCCGGTCGCCTTTTACGCGGACGGCAACGAGAACGCGAGCTTTCGCGCGTTCCTGCCGCCCGAGACCATCGTGATCCTGCACCAGGTGATCCGCGGACCCGTGCGCCTGGGCCTGATGGCCGAGGAGCCGGAGGATCCCGAGCAGGAGATCCAGGCGATGGTGGGCCTTACCGTGCCCATCGAGCACCTGCCCCCCGGCATGGCGGCCGAGGTGGAGGAAGAGGACGACGAGGAGGCGGGCGCCGAGCCCTGGCAGACCGGCGGCTCCTCGCCCGAGCCGTGGCGCGGCAACGACGCCGAGGCGGAGGACGACCGTCCGCGCACCATCATGCTGGCCTTTGCGCCGCTGGTGCGCATTGCCCGCCGCCACCCCGGCGACTTTGCCGAGGAGCTGGCCGACCTGCTGGAGAGCGCCCTCGCCGGCGCCACCAAGCCGTCGCTGGAGGCGCGCGTGGAGCGGATGCTCGGCCTGTGACGAAGTGCGTCAGTGCGGAAGTGCGTTAGTGCGGGAGTTGATCCCGCGCGGAGAGCCCGCCCCGGGTCTGGGGGCGGGCTTTTTCGTGGGGGGAATTCGTGGGGGGGGAAGTGGAGGGGAGATGGATGAGTTTTGGTGGGTGAGGTTCGTGCTCCGTGGCGGGCTCCGCGGCGCCCCCACCCGGGCTCGTAAACCTCGCCCACCCTCCCCCAAAAAACCCTGGGGGAGGGTTGGGGCACGGGCGAGATCGTGCCGGGAGGCAGGCTTGCTTGAGGCGCGCGCTTCTCCCCGGTGGCCCGCCCCCGGCCTCGCTTAGGCTCGGCCACCCCCTCCCGCAAATTGCGCGGGAGGGGGTGTAGACTTCGACGGGCTCACCGTCGCGTCCGCGGGAGCTCCAACGCGCCGCAGTTCTCCCCCTCCTGCCCGCGAAGCGGGGGAGGGGGCCGGGGGGAGGGGGCCCTCCGCCGGTGCACGAACTCCGCTGCGGTGCACGATCCATCTCACCTCCCCCAGTGTTTTTTGGGGGAGGTCGCGAGGAACGAGCGGGAGGGGGCCCCGCCGGACCCCCGCTCCCGCACTTGACCCTTCCCCGCACTTTCGCCGCACTGCCGCACTTTCGCACTTTCGCACTTTCGCACTTTCGCACTTCCGCACTTCCCCCCACCTTCCCCGCATGCTCCGCGGACGATTCGCACCCAGCCCCACCGGCGCGCTGCACCTGGGCAACGCGCGCACGGCCCTGCTCGCGTGGCTGCACGCGCGGGCGGCGGGCGGCGCGTTCGTCATGCGCGTGGAAGACCTGGACTTTGGGCGCGTGAGGCCGGGGTTCATGGAGCGGCAGCTGGACGAGCTGCGCTGGCTGGGGCTGGACTGGGACGAGGGCCCCGATGTGGGCGGTCCCTTTGAGCCGTACGTGCAGTCGCAGCGGCAGGAGCGCTACGAGGCGGCGCTGCGGCACCTGGCGGAGCGCGGACTGCTCTTCGAGTGCACCTGCTCGCGCCGCGACATCGCCCAGGCCGCCAGCGCGCCGCACGCCGGCGAGGAGGGCCCGCGCTACGCCGGCACCTGCCGCGACCGCCGCGTGGACCCGGGCGTCCGCTCCCTCACCGCGCACGGGCGCAGCCTGTTCGCCCTGCGCGTACGGGTGAACCCGGACGAGGTGCGCTTTCGCGACGGGGTGATGGGCGAGCAGTGCTTCGATCCCGCAGCGGAGGGCGACTTCGTGGTGCGGCGCAAGGACGGCGTGGCCGCGTACCAGCTGGCCGTGGTGGTGGACGATGCGGCGATGGGCATCACCCACGTGCTGCGCGGCGCGGACCTGCTTTCCTCCACCGCGCGGCAGATCCTGCTCTACGATGCGCTCGGCCTGCCCGCACCCGCCTTTCTGCACGTGCCGCTGATGATGGGGCCGGACGGCGAGCGGCTGGCCAAGCGCCACGGCGCCGTTGCCCTCGGCGAGCTGCGCGACGCGGGCGTGCCGGCGGAGCGCGTCGCAGGCTGGCTGGCATCCACGTGCGGCCTGGCCGCGGAAGGCGAAGCCGTCCCCGCCGCCGCGCTGCTCCCGCGCTTCGACCCCGCCCGCATCTCCCCCGCCCCGACCACCGTCACCGACGAGATGCTCCGCCACCTCCGCGGCTGAGCTCGGATGCTGTTCTCCCCCTCTCCTGGCGCAGTTTGCCGGGGGAGGGGGCCGGGGGGTGGGGGACGGAATATACTCGGTAACAATGCACGGACCTTTGCATTACGCGAGAGGCGGGCGCGGCGAAAAGGCCGCGCACGGCCTTGCCGGCACCCGTCCCGTAGCAGGATGGACGCCCGGACGGAGGTTTGTGCGATCGGCGGAACTCATTGCGGTCATTGCACTTTGACGTGGTGACGGATATCCGCCCCCTGTCGTCGATGGGCGAAACTATTCCGCAGCGGCGCCATCCGCGCTAATTTGAGAGCCAATCACCCGACATCCCCTCCGAAGACGCCTTCCGCGCTTCGCCACTTCCCAGGAGGAAACCGATGCGATTCGGTGTGCTCGCCCTGGCCGGGCTGCTCGTGCTGCCGGCCGTTGCACATGCACAGAACGACGGTACCTTTGCCGCGCAGCCCCCGGCAGACCTCGTTCCCTATTCCCGCTTTGCCATCACCCCGTGGGTCGGCGTGCGCGTCGGCTACGGCAGCGGCGACTACTACGCCATTACCGAGGGCGGCGACCAGTTTCGCCTGGACGAGGAGCGCGGCGGCGCCGCGGCCCTGGGCCTGAACGCCGAGTACCAGCTTACCGGGCCCCTGAACCTGGTGGCCGGCGCGGCGTACAGCGGCGCCGACGAGGACGACCTGAACGTCACCACGGTGACCGAGGGCACCAGCACGACCACGAGCTTCGTGGCCAACGGGCCGGAGATGTGGTTCTTCAAGGCCGGCGTGCAGTACCGCCTGCCGGATCCCATCCGGGACAACCGGCGCTTTCACCCGGCGGCGTACATCACCGTGGCGCCGTCCATGGTGCTGGTAGACCACCCCGAGCTGGAGGGGGTGGACAACGACGACGTGAACGGCAGCTCCCGCCACTTCGGCCTGAACCTGGGCGTGGACGCGGTGACCAACATCGGCAGCCGCGGGCTGGCGCTTTCGCTGGGCTTCGAGGACTACATCACGTTCTGGGACGCCGACCGTCTGCGGCTGCGCGACGAGGCGCTGGTGGGCGGGCTGCTGGAGGAGCCCGTCATCATCGACTACGACGCATCCACGGCCAACATCCTCATGCTGCGCCTGGGCCTGTCCTGGCGGTTCTGAGGCACGGCTTTCGATCGAGGGCAGATGTGCAGAAGGGGCGCCTCCCGCGTGGGATGGCGCCCCTTCCGGCGTTCGGGATCGAGACGGAAACGGCGGCCGGAGGTTTTCGCTCCCGTTGACCCCGCGCCTCCATTCGTCTCCCCGCGCCGTGCCCGTCTTTCCCTCGATTTCCCCCGCCCCCTCTCACCCCGCCCCAATCCCCCCCGCCCCTTACCAAACGAGCAGGTACCATCCATCTCCCAGCGGCTTCGTCCGCCAGCGCACGCGGTCCATGATGGCGGTTCCGGGCTGCGGAAGCGGATGCCCGGGGCGCACGTACAGCAGGTCCGCATCGCCCGTCCCGTCGAACGCGACGTAGGCCGCCCCCGCCTCCGCACGCAGAACGTGCGCGGCCTCCATCGCCCCCGTCAGCCGCACCAGCTCCACCCGCGAGATGCCGTCGCGCTCCAGCACCTGGGCCAGGTTCAGGGCCGGACCGTCCGGCATCGAGGACGGCGCGCTGGAGCGGATGTCGCCGCGAAAGCCATTGAGCTCCACCCAGCCGCCGGAGGGCACACCGATCTGGCGCACGCCCCCGGTGCCCGTCACCAGCGCCGCCAGCGGCTCCAGCTGGCCGATGCGATTGGATGCGTGCACCTCCAGCGCGGCGTTGTTGACGGGGAACGCGGCCGCCGCCGTGAGCGCCACCGAGGCGACGGCGCCCAGCCCCTTGCGCAGCTTGTCCATCCGCGGCCGGTAGAACACGTGGATGAGCACGCCCACCCCGCCGAGCCCCACCGACAGGACGCCCAGCGCCACCAGGGCCGCGGACATCGCCTCGTTCGCCGGGCCGGCCCACGCCGCGCACAGGATCAGCCCCAGCCCCGTGTATCCCAACCCGTAGAACCAGCGGTGCCCGTTCGCCTCCGGCTGTCCGGGCTTTTCCGCGGGGACGTCCGCGCGCGGCAGGCGGACCAGCGCCATGGCGGTGGATGGAGGCGCTGCCACGTCCGCATCCACCGCGTCGATCTCCCGCGTGCTCACGGAACCCTCGCCGGCTGCGTGGTGACGCCGGTCTGCGCCGGGCTGGACGTCGCGGCGGATCCATCCACCGAAGTCGTGGGAGAGGCCGGCGCCGGCTGCGCGCTCGGCTGTCCCACGACGGTGCCCGGAAGCGGCGGGGGCGGAGCGGCGGACGTCGAATAGTCCACCGCGGCCGCCGCACCCGCAGCATTCGCCGCCGCTTCCACTGCCGCGGCTTGCGTGTTCGCCGGGGGAGCGACGGCGCGCGCGGGGGCCTGGGGCACGGCGGGGCAGCTCTCCATCCCCCGCAGCTCGTCCGCGCGGCGGGCGACCAGGCTGCGGGCGCGGCCGCGGGCCAGGCTCCAGCTGCGCCAGTCGGCGTCCGCATCGTGCCAGCGCGCCTGCAGCCGGGTGGCGGCCACGCACCGCAGCTCGGGGCGCACGTCCGTCAGGGCCGCCAGAAGGGGCGGCACGGCGTCGGCGCTCAGCGACGCGGCATAGCCCCCGTCGAAGCGCAGGGCCGCATCCGCCCGCGAGGCGTTCACGCGGACGATCGTCGCGTCGGGATTGACGACGTGCAGGATGACGATGGCCTCCAGCGCCGTCGTCAGCGCGCCCCAGGCAAAGCGCTCGCGCTGCCCGCGCAGTACCGTCCACGCGAACCAGCCGAACACCACGCCCAGCCACAGCATGAAGGCCGTGGTGTACAGCCGCAGCTCCGTAAGGCCGTACGCGTCCTGGTACATGCGCATGCGGTGCAGCCCGCTCCCCATGATGACGAACAGCAGCGCCACCTGCGTCCCCGCCAGCCCGCGGAACAGGCGCGTGTGCGCGGGGCTTTCCTTGCGCACGATCCAGTCGCCGAAGAGCAGCATGGGCAGCACCATCCCCGCGACGAATACCAGCTCGAAGAAGCCGCGGCGCGCGTATTCCGAGAAGGAGGTGGACCCTGGCCCCTGGATGAGCTCCGCCGTCCCGAAGAAGTAGGGCAGCTGCACGGCCACGAAGGCCAGGAAGAGCAGGTCCAGCAGTCCCAGGACGATCCCCGCCTCCACGATGCCCAGCGACAGCGACTCCGGCCGGCGCACCACCGGCCCCGGCCGGTCGCCGCCGATGGTCATGGTGCGCAGGACCCCGCCGCACAGCCACGCCACCAGGAGCGAGAACGCCACGTGCCCCATCAGGGTGGGCACGCTGAAGCTGAACACACCGCCCAGCAGCCGCTCGAACCGGGCGTCCGCCGACGCCAGCAGGCTGCCGAACACCAGCAGCAGCGGCAGGGCGATGGCCGCGCCCCGCAGCGCCGCCACGCCGTTCCGCGCCCCGCCGTCGCTGCGCAGCTCCGCCCAGCGCACGTCCTTGAACAGCAGTGTTGCCGCGCCCACGGCCGCGTCCCCGGCGGATGCGGCTACGCCCGCCGCGTGGTGCGCCAGGCCGGCCATCCGCACCTGCCCGCCGCGGGCGCGCAGCATCGCCAGCCCCAGGATGATGGCGAGCGCCGCCAGGTCCAGCGCCTTGAGCGTGGGCGAGTCGCGCCACACCATCAGCGCGGCGGTGCCCAACGCGAGGGGAATCCATCCCGTGGCCGCGTCGTCCGCGTCCGTCCAGCGCTGCAGCAGGGCGATGGTCATCACCAGCGCCGCCGTCCACAGGGCCAGGTTCAGCCCCCAGGGCAGGCTGCGCAGCAGGATGTCGCCCAGGATGCCCAGCCCCGCGGCGGCGCCCGCCACGCCCAGCGCGGTCCGCGTCTGCGCGCTCACCCGCAGCGCCGCGGGGGCGGATGCCTGCACGTCGCCGATGCTCATCGCCCCGCCGTCCTGCCGGGGGTGCACGGCGTCATCACCTGTGGA